>JBEQLM010000171.1:0-4159 GCA_040325975.1 Gammaproteobacteria bacterium
CTGGTTTGAGCGACTTCACCGATGGCGTAGAGTCCACTGACATTGGTTTGCCCCTGTAAGTTTGTGACGATACCACCGCAGGTGTAGTGCGCAGCGGGCACCACAGGAATCGGTTCTTTGGTGATGTCAAAACCAAACTCAAGACAGCGTGCATGTATGGTTGGAAAGTGCGAGATGATAAAGGCCGCTGGACGATGGCTGATGTCCAGATAAACGCAGGCAGCACCGAGTCGTTTCATTTCATGGTCGATGGCGCGAGCGACGATATCGCGTGGTGCCAATTCTCCACGTTCATCAAAGCGATGCATAAAGCGTGAGCCATCGGGTAATAACAAGTGACCACCTTCACCGCGTACTGCTTCGGAGATCAAAAATGATTTGGCTTCTGGATGATACAGGCAGGTCGGGTGGAATTGATTGAATTCCAGATTGCTAACCTCGCAACCCGCGCGCCATGCCATAGCAATACCATCACCGGTCGAGCCATCGGGGTTGCTGGTGTAGAGATAAACTTTGCTGGCACCGCCAGTCGCCAGAACAACGTGACGCGTATGAAAGGTTTCTACGTGACGACTTTTTTTATTGAGTACATAAGCGCCGATGCATTGATTGTTTTTTTTTGTACTGTGCCCCTGTTTCTCTGAGGTGATGAGATCGACAGCGATGTGATTCTCAAAGAAACTGATCGCACTGTGATGTTTGGCGTGATTGGTCAGAGTGTCAGAGAGCGCCCTACCCGTGGCATCGGCTGCATGAATCACCCGTCGCTGACTGTGGCCACCTTCTCGGGTTAAATGCAGTTTACGTTTGCCCGTATTTGATGCCTCTTTACTGAAGGGAACACCCAGCTTCTCCAGCCAGTGTATGTTTTCAGGGCCATGTTCAATGGTGAACTTAACTGCTTCAGGGTCGCACAGGCCGGCACCGGCTCGTAGTGTGTCAGCGATATGAGACTCAAAAGAATCCTGATCGGTGACCACAGCTGAAATACCGCCCTGAGCATAATAGGTGCTGCCGTCTTTATCCTGGGTTTTGGTGATAATCGCCACCGAGGCGTGATCAGCCAAACGCAATGCCAGACTGAGGCCCGCTGCGCCGCCGCCAATGATGAGTACGTCATGATGATGAGATTTAGTCATGAATGTATAAAATCGTTTGCCCAGTAAGTTAATATTGCATGATCGTTTATTATAGATTGATAATAGGCGAATCGATAAATTTTTTGAACTATAGCAGGATGGTGTTGCCACATAGCTTCGGAGTATGTGTGGTCATTGTTACAGGCTATGAGGGGAAAGGCCTGAATGGGCGACGAGAGAAGTATTGATCAAGCGCTGGTCGAGCGCGTACAACAAGGTGATAAAAAAGCATTTGATTTGCTGGTGTTGAAATACCAGTTGCGAGTCAGCAAGCTGGTGGCGCGTTTTTTGCGCAATCCATCAGATGTGCCCGATGTGGTGCAGGATACCTTTATCAAGGCCTATAGAGCGCTGCCCAATTTCAGGGGTGACAGTGCTTTTTATACGTGGATTTATAGAATTGCGATTAATACCGCGAAAAATCATCTGGTGTCTATGAGTCGTAAATCACCGGCCAATAGTATCGATGTACAGGATGCGGAAGATTATGGTGCCAGCGACTGGTTAAAAGAATATGCCACGCCAGAACGTGAAGCACTAGCAGCTGAAATTCAGGTTAATGTTAATCAGGCCGTGAGTCATCTGCCGCCCGATTTGCGCGAAGCCATTATGTTGCGTGAGATGGAAGGTTTGAGTTATGAAGAGATTGCTAGTGCCATGGATTGCCCGATCGGCACCGTGCGTTCAAGAATTTTTCGAGCGCGTGAAGCAATTGATGAATGGTTGGAACCATTGCTCGATGACTACAGTCATAACGTAGGTAATACATGAATACCATTATTATGTTAGTCGTTAAAGAATCCGCGAAGTTATTGAGAGTAAGCCTATGAATACTAATAATGAAAATCAAGCCGCTGAAAAGATTTCGGCTTACATCGATGATGCTTTGAGTGCGGAAGAAGTTGAATCTTTAATCGGGACGAACGAATCGGTCGAGCAGGCTGATGACCATTTTTCTGTGGCGGCACGTTATCACATGGTCGGTGATGCCTTACGTGGTGAGCTGAGTGATGCTTCGATGGTTGATGTCAGTGCACAAATTCATCAGGCATTACGCAATGAATCATTTGATGTAGTCGAATCGACGCGGAAGACTAAACCAGTAGGAAATAGTTTTAATCTGCTGGCGTTACTGGATAATTTCTTCGGCTCAATGGCCAGACCTCTGGCTGGCATGGCGGTAGCTGCATCTGTGGCTGTGTTGATGGTGGTGACGGTTGTGCAAATGGAATCGCCAGAAGGCGTGCAGCAGCTAGCGACTTCGCCTGCTGCATTGCCAGTGGTTACATCTGACACACAAATTGCGAACAAACAATCTGTTGAAGATGTCGCGAACCAGAAGCAGCAGATGGCTGAGTTTGATACTTATCTCACTGAGCACGCTGAATTTGCTGCACAGGATACCTTACAAGGGCGTATTCCTTACGTTCGAGCCGTGAGCTACGAAGCGGAGTAAATAGATAGATGCGTTTTGTATTAGCACCGGTATTATTTTTTTCTGCATGTTTGAGTAATCCAGTTGTTGCCAGTGAAGTTTCGACTTTGCTGAAAAAAATGACCGATGCGGACGGGCTGCTTAATTATCAGGGTGTTTTAGTTTTACGGAAATCCAATAATCTGGTCGCCATGCGTGTTGAGCATGGCGCGGATGATCGCGGTATCTGGGAAAGCATGATGTCTTTGAACGGTGAAGCACGTCGTGTGGTACGTTTGAATGATGAAGTCACCTCGGTTTATCCAGAACGTCAGTTGTTGACCGTTACACACAATACAAACAAACATACGCTGCATCCTGCTTTGCCGGCCAATTTTCAGAAGCTGGAAGCGTATTACACTATCAATAGGCTAAAAGATGATCGAATTGCAGATCATCAAACGGCGGTGCTGGATGTAGTGCCCAATGACGGTTTCCGTTATGGCTATCGCTATTGGCTGGATGCAAAAACCGGCGTATTGCTGCGTTGTGATTTATTGAATGAGAAGCGTCGAGTGGTCGAGCAAATGATGTTTACCATGCTGGAGTATTTACCTGCAGCGCCTGCTTCGGCGTTTACTGTGATTGATCGTGAGGGTTTTGAAGAGAAGCGATTAGATCCAGTTCACCCTGTACAGAAAAACCCGGTTTGGCAGGTGAGCAATCTACCCACCGGTTTTATGTTGACTCAGAGCCGTGCCCGTCAAACAGAGAAAGGGGAGGTTTTACATCTGGCCTACTCAGACGGACTGGCATCGGTGTCGGTCTTTGTTGAACCGGCAGGTGCGATACATCAGAAGCGTGAAGGTGCTTCGATGATGGGCGCACTGAACGCTTATAGATCTCATATAAATCAGCATTTTATCACTGTCATCGGTGAGGTCCCGGCGATGGCAGTAATGCAAATTGCACAGTCAGTCGAAGCTGTTAAGGCAGTCCCTGTTAAATAGAATCCATGATTGAACAAGAAGTACAAGTTATCGAGGTTGAAGATCATCGTTTGCTGGTAGAAGCCGAACGGCGTTCATCCTGTCAGAGCTGTGCGGTTAAAAGTGGCTGTGGTACGTCAGTGCTGGCGAAATGGTTCGATAAAAAACATCTTCGGTTTTATGTTGATAAACCTATGGATTCGGCCTCGGTTGATGCTGCCGTGGGTGATCATGTGCTGGTTGGAATGCAGGAATCAGCGCTCACTCAGGGGGCTTTGACGATTTATCTATTGCCTTTGTTAGCCATGATAGCGGCGGCTCTATTGATGGATAGCTGGCTGTCGACTTCTTTTTACTGGCGTGATCTGATTATTGCAGTTTCTGCTTTTTCAGGTCTGGTATTAGCACTTTTTGCAGGTCGCATCTATTTGCATTTAGCTCGTTGCAAACAACGTTTCAACCCCGTTCTGCTAACCGCTTCGATCGGCAAAAGTCCTTCTGAGCAGAGTCAGTAATTATGCTAAACTCCCGCGCTGAGTTCGGTTAGTTTGAACGCAGTAATAGAGTGACCGGCGTTGGCCGGTTTTTTTCTGTCTAGTCTGTGATATTGCGGACGT
>JBEQLM010000172.1:0-4155 GCA_040325975.1 Gammaproteobacteria bacterium
CGTGCTGGGCGGATGGACTTGTTGAGGCATCAATGGGTGAGGCTATTCAAAAAGGGGATCGTGTCAGCTATTTGCCATTTAGTGGATTGCTGGGCTAGATATGTAAAAAATGGACTAGACATAGTCTGTCAGCTTGTGTAGATTCGGGACTCAATGGATGAAGGTTGGTTAAAGGATGACCGCTAAATAATAATTATTGGAGAATAAGCATGAAGAAAATAATAATTGCAAGTTTACTGGTTTTAACACCGCTAGCTGTGCAGGCTGGTAATAGTGCTGGTTGTGGTCTTGGTTCAACGTTGTTTAAAGGGCAGTCTGGTATAGCTCCAAATATTCTGGCAGCGACTACCAATGGTATTTCAGGAAACCAAACTTTTGGTATGACTACTGGTACCCTTGGCTGTAATCAGAATGATACTGTAACAGCTGCAGCGGATACATTCCTTGATGCTAATATGGAACGTGTTGCCCGTGATATGTCTACTGGTGAAGGTGAAGCTCTGGAAACATTGGCAACTCTAATCGGTGTTGAAGCAGCTGACAAGGCAGCTTTCTACACAGTAAGTCAGTCAAATTTCAAGACTATTTTTAGTCGTGATGATGTTAGCAGTCTAGAAGTTATGACTTCTTTGAAAGCTGTAATGTCTACAGATGCTGCTTTAGCTAAATATGTAGCTTAAGTTTGCATGGATACCTCGGCAGTTTTGCCGGGGTATCTTTAGTTTCAGTTACCCCTCCCTCCCTTAAAAAATATTTAATACTAACAAAGGTTTGTTTGTGTCTCGCTGTTTCAAGGCAATAGGCTATTCCGCTAGATTTATATTTTTATTAATAATTCTCCAGTGTCAGGTAGTATCTGCCTACGCTGATGATTCATATTTGTCTGCATTGCAAGCAAAATCTGTGGAAGATGAATTATTTCTTGATCAGGGCTGGTTAGCATTAGTGCACTATAAAAAAACCTTGTTTGGTGGTTATGAAAGTCAGACCGATGACAATAAGTTTTTTAATGCTGATAATGGCCGTACATCACCAGAAGACGAATTGTTAGCAACGTTATCCTCTTTTTTTACACACAGTAATGGTGATGAAAATGCTAATTCCCAATGTCGATTTCCTGCGCGTTATTACTGGCTGAATGAAAAACTTAATTTTGATAAATTAAAATTAAAAAAGGTTTATTGTCCGAAACTGGAAAAATGGCGTGATCAATTAAAGCCTCATAGCCTAGATTTAATTTTCCCTGCGGCATTTCTCAATGGCCCTTCATCGATGTTTGGTCATACCTTGCTGAGAGTCAATTCGCACGATTTTAGAAAAGAACTGCCGCTTGTTTCATATGCTTTGAACTATGCCGCGGATGCAGATGCTTCAGACAGTGCACTGTTTTTTTCTGTCAAAGGTTTGATTGGTGGTTACCCTGGTATATTTGCAATTGTACCGTATTACGAAAAACTCAACGAGTATCGTGATATAGAAAATCGAGATATTTGGGAGTATTCACTGAATTTTACTCAGGATGAGGTGCTTCAGTTAATGAGGCATGCCTGGGAATTGCGTTATATTAATTTTGATTATTTCTATATTACAGAGAACTGCTCATATCACATGCTATCGTTTATGGAGGTAGCGAGGCCGGGGCTCAAGTTAACACACTTATTCGATAGTAAAGCAATTCCAATTGATACGGTAAGAGCAGTTGTTGATGCTAATTTAGTAAAGCAAAGAAATTATCGCCCATCGACAACTACAGTTATTGAGCATCACGCTGCTGAGTTGGATGAGATTGAAAATTCTATGGTGATCGGTTTTAATAATCATGAAATCAATTTAGACGATCAGCGTATAGAATCATTAGTAGAAAAAAATTATGCGCGTGTAATCGAGCAGGCTTATGATTATTCACGTTTTTTATCAACGGCCAATCCAGCGGCTCGCGACGTCCGGGCTAAACAAAACTGGAGATTACTAACGGCACGTAGCGAGTTGGATGTAAAAAAAATCTGGAATGACATTCCAGTGCCTTCGGTTAGCCCTGAGGAATCTCATGAAACAGCACGCTTTGCCATTGGTGCAGGTGATTTGGAAGGGATGTCATTTTTATCGTTAAAGTTGAGGCCTGTCTACCATGATCTACTCGACCCCATAGATGGTTATGTATCTACCTCACAAATTAATTTTCTTGATTTGCAAATCAGATATTTTGATAAAACTGAAAAAATTGAGCTGGATAAATTAACTGTTATCAATGTGTTGTCACTGTCTCCGAGGAATGAATATTTTTCTCCCATTTCCTGGGGAGTTGATGTTGGTGTTGAAAGAATGAATTCACGAAGGGGTCGAATTAATGTTGCTCAGCTGAAAGTTGATGGTGGTTTGAGTTATCCCGTTGGTGAATCATGGGTTTTTTCGGGCTTATTTGAAGCTAGAGTTAAAGCAGCGAACAGGTTGAGCAAGGGTTATTCTGCCGGACTTGGTCTCAGACTTAATTTGCTGAGTCAGGGGAGTTATTTTTCTACTCAACTTATATTAAATAGTGTATCTTTTAGAGCCGGTGAGGAAAGTAACTATCATCGGGCGTCGATAGAACAATCATTTCACCTTGATAGAAATTTATCTGTGCGGCTTATTGCTGAGAGAATTAAGGACTATGAAATATATTCAACACAAGCGGAGTTATTTCTGAGTTGGTATTTTTAAGTGCTCAAATTATCAGTCTTTAGTCTGTTAGTTTATTGAATTAATGGTAAATATTTGCTTGAAGGTTATGAGGTTTTTTTACGTATAATTAGTATTGGTCTTCGATAACTTTTTTGATGAATCACATGAAACAACTATTTTTCTTTAGTAGTACTCGAGTATTTATCGGCATCTCATTGCTGCTAATGTTGTCAGCGTGCACACATCTTTTATTTCAACCACAAAGCACTCAATTTGCAACACCAGATAGACTGGGTGTGATGTACGAGGACGTGGAGCTTGAAACCCACGACCAGATTAAGCTTCACGGCTGGAAATTATTAGCTAGGGGTGAAGTACGTGGTACAGTTTTATTTTTTTATGGCAATGGCGAGAACATTTCTTCGCATTTTGCTAATGTTTATTGGTTAACTGATTATGGCTACGATGTTTTTCTTTTTGATTATCGCGGTTATGGTAAATCGGAGGGGGTGGCTCAGCTTGATGATGTGATCGGTGATGCTGAAATCATGATCGAGTACGGTAGTCAGCAGCTAGTTAAGGATGAAAAGCTGATTATCATGGGGCATAGTCTTGGTGGTAGTTTGGCTATTCATGCGGCGGCTCATAGTAAATATAAAGATAGAATAAAAACACTGATTACGGTTGAAGCCTTTTCTGATTATCGTGAAGTGACACAGGATGTACTATCAATCAGCTGGCTTACCTGGTTATTTCAATGGCCGTTATCTTTCACTATAGACAATAGTTACAGCCCGTCAGGTTCTGTCTCTCAGATCTCGCCGATTCCTTTGATGCTGATGCACAGTAAACAAGATGAGATTATTCCGTATAAACATGCGCAGATTTTATATGAACTGGCTGAACAGCCTAAAACTTTTAAGACGGTCAGTGGTAGCCATAATTTTATTTTTAATAAAATTGAAACTAGACAAGTCGTGCTTGATTATTTGTCATCTTTGAAGTGATGTGTCATACAAAGAAGTTGTATTGAACTACAGAGGTTCTCTGTGGTTAGAAAATACATATTTATTCAGTCGCCATTTTTGAAAACTTAGCCAGTGCACCAGTAACTTTTTGAACTGCTTTTTCACAGCCTTTTATACTGTGTCTGTTTGCCATGAAAGCAGGGTCGTTGTAGACAAGCCAGACCTGTCCGCGCTCATCTTTATAAGCCAACGCCTTTTGTGGTAAATCTAATGCGGCAGTTTGTGCGCATAGCATTAATGGCGTACCCACTTTGGGGTTACCAAAAATAAGTAATTCGGTAGGCCGTAATTGTAAGCCCACTTTCTCTGCGCCAGCCGTGTGATTTACGCGTTTGAAAATAGTCATGCCCCTGGTCTTCAATATATTTTCCAGCTTGTTTATAGTGACTGTAACCGTGTGCTGGCTCTTGGTACGGATTATTCCGTCATTAGTTTCTGCAAATGATTGAGCATTTGCTAAAAAAAC
>JBEQLM010000173.1:0-4107 GCA_040325975.1 Gammaproteobacteria bacterium
ATGACATGATCGAGGCCACCATAACCAATGTCATAAGCCCAGCCATCACCGCCAATAATCCAGACGCTTTTGCATGACAGGTTTTCAGCCAGCGTGCCGAGTTCACCTGCTTCAGGTTTATCAATAATCATTAGTTTGTCTTTTAAAGTCTGTATACGGTCTCGTTGCTGCTGAATACCTTGTTCAGTTGATTCATCAGCAGTTAAAATTTCATCCACCAGTGAATCACCCAGCTCTGGTTTTAATTGTTGCAATAATTCAGTTGCATACTGTTTTTGTTTATCGATGGCCAGACGCATGCCAAGTCCAAACTCTGCATTATCTTCGAACAAAGAGTTTGACCAGGCTGGCCCTCTGCCCTGTGCATTTTTTGTCCATGGTGTGGTTGGCAGGTTGCCACCATAGATTGAAGAGCAGCCAGTTGCATTAGCAACCACCATACGATCACCGAAGAGTTGACTCGCCAGTTTGATGTAGGGTGTTTCACCACAGCCTTCACAGGCACCAGAGAACTCAAACAGGGGTTGCAAGATCATCGCACCCTTGATGGTGTTATTTTTAATCAGTGTACGATCGTATTCAGGTAAGCCAAGGAAGTATTGCCAGTTCTGTTTTTCCTGTTCGCGAAGGTCTTGCGTATAAGCAACCATGTTTAAGGCTTTATGGCTGACATTGCTCTTGTCGTGTATTGGACATATATCGACACACAAACCACAACCGGTACAATCTTCCGGTGATATTTGATAACTCATGCGCAGGTTTTGTGCGAAGTCCTTGCCTTTGATCCCCATTGATTTAAAACTTTCTGGTGCGCTATTAATTAATGTTTCATCGTAGACTTTTGAACGAATAACACTGTGCGGACATACCAGAGGACACTTGCCGCACTGGGTGCACAGGTTTTCATCCAGAACCGGAATTTCTAATGCCAGATTTCTTTTTTCGTATGCAGCCGTACCGGTAGGATAACTGCCATCGGCAGGAAACAGACTGACCGGGATCTGATCACCACGACCGGCAATGATTTCTCCGGTGACCTGTTTAACAAAATCTGGCGAGGTTTCTGCTATTTTCTCTTCGATAATTAATTGAGAATTTATTAGATCAGGGATATTAACCTCGTATAAATTCGCCAGCGTTTCATCAATCGCTTTAAAATTAAAATCGATTAAACGTTGACCCTTTTTACCATAAGTTTTTTCAACGGCCTGTTTAATCGACTGAATGGCCTGCTCTTTTGGCAGAATGCCAGAAATTGAAAAGAAGCAGGTTTGCATGATGGTATTGATGCGTTTATCCATACCGGTTGCGTCAGCGACTTTATAGGCATCGATAGCGTAGAGCTTTATGTGTTTTTCGATAATTTGCTGTTGCATATTCTGTGGCAAGGTTTGCCAAACATTTTCAGGTTCTGCTGATGTATTTAATAGAAAGATCGCTTCATCGGCCGCCTTATCCAGCATCGGGTAACGTTCCAGAAAAATAGGCTGGTGACAGGCAACGAAATTGGCATCATTGTCACCAATTAAATAAGTAGATCGAATCGGCCTGTCGCCAAAACGTAAATGTGAAACTGTGACAGCACCGGATTTTTTTGAATCATAGACAAAATAACCCTGAACATATTTATCGGTGCCCTCACCAATAATTTTTATACTGTTTTTATTCGCGCTAACGGTGCCGTCACTACCCAGGCCATAAAATACAGCCTGAAAAGTTTGTTCGTGAGCATCGGTACGAAAACTCTCGTCCCAGTTTAAACTGCTGTGGGTAACATCATCAATGATACCGACAGTAAAATTATTTTTGGGTAAGGCTGAAGCCAGTTCATCAAACACGGATTTGACCATGGCTGGGGTAAATTCTTTCGAAGACAATCCAAACCGACCTCCGATTACTCCAGGCATGGTTTTGAATTTACTGTTTTCGCCACAGTGATGCTGTGCAATCGTCGCAATCACATCTTTATAAAGTGGTTCACCCTCAGCGCCCGGTTCTTTGGTGCGATCGAGCACGGCAATTTTTTTTACACTGGCGGGAATAGCAGCGATCAATGCTGCACTATCCAGCGGTCTGAATAAGCGAACTTTAATCAGCCCGACTTTTTCGCCCTGTGAACATAAATAATCAACGGTCTCGTGTGCCGTTTCAGCACCCGAGCCCATCAGTATGATGACGCGCTCGACATCCTCTGCGCCGACATAATCGAATAATTTGTATTGTCGCCCCGTTAGTTCAGCAAACTGACCCATGACCTTCTGCACGATGCCAGGCATCGCTAGATAATACGGATTAACTGACTCCCTGGCCTGAAAAAACACATCCGGATTCTGTGAGCTACCACGCAATACAGGATGCTCTGGTGACAGCGCACGCTGGCGATGTTCGGTAATGAATTTATGATTGATGAGCTGCTTCATGATGCCTGCATCAATTGGCATCACTTTTGCAACTTCATGCGATGTTCTGAATCCATCGAAGAAATGCACGATGGGTATTCGAGACTCCAGCGTTGCGGCCTGAGCTATTAACGCCATATCCATCACTTCCTGCGGTGAATTTGAAGCCAGAAAAGCAAACCCGGTCGAGCGTGCGGCCATAACATCACTATGGTCACCGAAAATAGAAAGCGCCTGAGCGGCTACCGAACGAGCTGCAACGTGGAATACCACAGGCGTAAGTTCACCTGCAATTTTGAACATGTTTGGGATCATTAATAATAATCCCTGTGAGGCTGTGAATGTGGTGGTTAAGGCACCAGCCTGTAAAGCACCATGAATGGCACCAGCAGCTCCACCTTCACTTTGCATTTCAATAATATCGGGAACCGTACCCCAGAGGTTGGCTTGTTGACGCGATGACCACTCATCCGCCCACTCTCCCATCGGTGAAGCGGGTGTGATCGGATAAATGGCAATCACTTCATTAGTGAGATGGGCTACGGTAGCCGCTGCCTGATTGCCATCGATGGTTACAGTTAGGACTTTTGACATTAACAGTCATCCTATATGGTATTTGATAAAAGCTTTTGTCGAGAGATAACCTTAGCTAAGCTATCAGGCGATATCGAGCACGATAGTCAGCACAGTCAATCCCGTATTGCTCAAGCCTCATCAATGCGTGAGAAATTCCGGTAAGTGTTTACGTATATCCTCAGGACTATGATGAATAATATTTTTATCCAGCTCGAACACCACTTTTTCATTTGTTGCTTTAGATAAATGTGTGCGTAATTCACCCAGAAATGCCGGTTCAGCAACAAGCAGTAGATGTGATAATTTGTTTGCACTACATGTCTCATTGAGATGATCTGCCACCCGTTTTGCAAATTCAGCAAGTTCATGTTTTTTCGGGTCAGTTTTGGACTGATAGGCATGTCCGCCAGAGCCACCTGCGCCGGTGTCTTTTCCGGGTAAGTCGCTTGTTAAATCCCGATCGTGCAACCTGCCTTCAGGATGTGCCATGGTCTCGATTTCGAGCAATGGTGAGTGGGCAGAATCAGTCGTAAAAATACGAGCACGTGTACTATCGGCAACTACAATCGTGGTTTGTTTCATATCAAAACTCCTCATCAAGTTTATATGTCAATTGATACCACCAAAACATAATAGTAGCATGACGCTTGTCAATAACTGTTCTGATTTAGTGTATATCTGGTAACGAATATTATTACTTATCATAGCGGAATAGCGCAAAAGATTGAAAGTAAATTATTGTTGACTGTTAGTTATTGGCAGCTGGTTTATTGAGGGACTTAATGTCAACGAGTTTAAATAAATGGTTTATAAGAATCGGTTTAGCAATGCCATAGCCCTGGGCATAATCTATGCCAAGTTCCTGTAATTTATCCTTGATTTCAGTGTTGGTGACAAATTCAGCAATGACTTTAGACTTGGTAGCAAGACTGATTTGTTTTATGGCTACTACAATCGCCATATCCAGTGGATTGCCTGTATTTACGATATTTCCCTGGGCCATATTTGGAGCTATACCAGCGATGCCGACACCGCTGCCCATCTGCTGAGGGTTTGTACCGCCGGTTGAAGTGGTGGGCTGCGATGCCTTCTTAATCGTTTCACTCAGCAGTTCCGAGAAGGTTATTCTGCT
>JBEQLM010000174.1:0-4097 GCA_040325975.1 Gammaproteobacteria bacterium
CGATGAAAAACTGGCATGGCTGGGCAAGATGGACTCTGGCTCGCTCAAGCAAAAAGTCGCTGCTTCCATTGTTGCCATTTCATCTATTCATTTACTGAAGGCATTTATGAATGCTGATCATATCGATAATGACAAGCTCATGTGGTACGTGATTATTCACATGACTTTTGTCTTGTCAGCAATGGGCATGGCTCTTGTTGATAAAATGAACCAGCATTAGTCATGCGCGGGATTATCCCTCCTGATCCAGAAACCAATGTTTCCAATATGGAGTTTGCCGTGGTCTATGTGCCGCGTCGAAGTCGTAAGCGTTTTCCTGCGGGCTGCGTAGAAATCATAGCTACAGCGGCGGCGGCTGTTGATGCGGCCGACCCTGAGAACAAACACTATGCGGCAAGAGTCAGCGGCCCATCAAAATCATCGGAAGGGCAGTATATTTATTATCTGCTTGAATGGCTGGATCGATCACCAGCATAAGCGTAATTTACAACGTCAAGCCAGATTCGCGTAACTCTTCGAGACTTTCTTCAGCGACTTCACGCACGGCTTCACTGGTATCAGCCAGCAATCCCTGTATAACAGGAACCACTTCCTTATTTTCAGTCAGCGATAAATAATGGCAAACATCAGCGCGTACTCTTTCATCTTTGTGCCGTGAGTATTCAGCCAGGCATGAAATATAAGGCACAAACCAGTCACTGGCAGCATACTCCTCCATGACCACACCAATACCCAGACGAACATTAATTTTAGCGTCCGCATCTTCCAGCAAACTCAGTACATGCTGAATCAAATCATGTCGCCCAGCCAACAAAGACAACACCTTATTTACCCGACCTTCCAGTAGCTCATCTGAAATGTAGGCCAAAGCACCCTCTTCACTACTGACTTGTTGTGCTTTTTTCCGCAGTTCTTTCTGGCTATGCAAACCCTCTAACTCAAACCAGCCTATTTTCACCCAGGGCACTGACCTGATAGCGAGTTTTTCAGCTATTTCAGGCTTTTTTTCCAGATTAATAATTTCCAGCGAGGCAAGCTCACCCTGTTTCACCATCTCAGTCAACGATGCCATAACGCTGGCACAATGCGGACATTGGCTGGTTATCATCAAAATAGCATCGGCAGGATGCATTGTAGTCATACAAATCCTTTATAATTGAATTTTGGTAAACATCTGTCGATTATTTACAAATGTGCTGCCAGCGAAACTGACGAGAATCAATTTAGCACTTATCTATGAAGCCTTCTATATACTTTATTATGAAATCTATTTTATGCGCCATTTCGCTCTGCATTCTGCCTGGCCTTCTATTCGCCGCCATTGATGTAGACAAGCTCGACTTTGATGATGCACCTCTAACCGACAATCTGAGCCACCCTGAATGGTTTAAAAAATCCTCGGGTGATTTAGGCGATGACCTTAAAGACGCAATTGATGCGGGGAAAAATGGTCTTATCGTTTATTTTGGACAGGCGCGCTGCAGTTACTGCGATCAGTTCATCAAGAAAAGCCTGGGCAACAGTGATATTGAGCATTACACTCGTAAAAACTACGACCTCATCAATATCAATATCTGGAGCAATATGGACATTATTGATACTGATGGTAAAGAGTACAGCGAACGCGATCTCTCTCTTCATTACGACACCAACTTCACGCCTTCATTGATTTTTTATGATCGTAAAGGCAAGCCTGTCTTCCGGCTTCGCGGCTACTATCCTCCTTATAAGTTTCGCGCGGCATTAAAATATGTGGCCGAAGGTTTTTATTTAAAAGAACGTTTTCGTGATTATCTTGCACGCGCTGAAAAAGGTTTGTTTTTTCTCGAAAAAGGCCTCAATGAAAGAGAATTTTTCATTAACCCACCTTACGACCTGAAAGCCATCACAAGGAAGGATGCACGCCCATTGATGGTCTCGTTTGAACAGGGCAATTGTCACGCCTGTGATTTGTTGCATAGCTCTCCACTTAACCAGCCCGACACCCTCAATGAACTCGACAAGATGAATAGTGTGCAACTGAACATGTGGTCAGACACGCCTGTGGTAACACCTGATGGATACACCACGACCGCTAAAGCCTGGGCAAAACAACTCGGTTTATTTCATGCGCCAACACTTATGTTTTTTGATAGCAACGGCAAGGAGATTATAAGAATCGACTCTGTGGTGAAATTTTATCGCTTACTCGGTGTGCTCAAATATATAAATGAAGGTGGTTATTTAACTGAGAAAAATTATCAATCGTGGCAGCTAAAACAGCGCAAAACAAATTAAGGACATTAAAAACGACTCATGCCTTTAGTCCAGTTAAAAAATAAAATACATGCTGTGTTGTGGGATGTTGAATTAGATCAACTACCAAAATGGCAATGTCTTATTATTAAATTGCTGCGTATTTTTCAAGCGGTTATTAATGACCTATCTGACGGCCTGCCAACACTACGTGCAATGAGCCTTGTTTACACTACGCTACTTTCATTAATTCCGGTACTAGCAATAAGCTTCTCTGTACTAAAAGGTTTTGGCTTACACAATCAGATTGAACCCCTGCTTTTACATTTGCTTGCACCTCTGGGTGAGCAAGGCGCACACATCACTAATCAGATTATTGTTTTTGTCGATAACATTGATGTCGGCCTTTTGGGTATTATGGGTCTATCACTTTTGTTTTACACTGTGATTACTCTTATACATAAAATCGAACGTGCTTTCAATTACACCTGGCACATCACAGAATACCGCGGGCTTGGGCAACGTATTAGTGATTACCTCAGCGTCATCATGATCGGTCCTATTTTGGTGTTCACGGCAATAGCCATTACCGCCGCAATTACCAGTTCCACAGTCATCAATAAATTATCTGGCATTGAACCTTTTGGATTAATTATTACAACCGCTGGCAGTCTTCTACCCTACCTTTTAGTGATTGCTGCTTTTACTGTTACTTATTTACTGGTACCTAACACCAAAGTTAAATTTCGTTCGGCACTCACTGGTGCATTTATCGCTGGCATCTTATGGGAAACCACAGGCTGGTTATTTGCATCTTTTGTCGTCAGCTCTGGCAACTACACCGCCGTCTATTCCAGTTTTGCTATCCTGGTTCTTTTCATGATCTGGCTTTATTTAAGCTGGCTGATTTTATTAATCGGCTCATCAATATCCTATTATCATCAACACCCCAATAAGATTCCTGCCGGCCAGAACCTCTCCAGCTTAAGCAATCGGATGAAAGAAAAAGCGGCCCTACTCATCATGTATCACATTGGCAAAAGTTTTCATGAAAGTTCAAGCCTGTTAACGTCAAGCGAGCTTTCTGACATCTTAAATGTTTCCAACGAAGTCCTTTCGGATGTGTTGCATGCTTTAGAATTTGACAAATTAATCACTCGCCATCAGGATCGAGAGATTTCTTATCTGCCCAGTCAATCACTGGAGAACATTTCTATTATTCGTATCCTTGAATCAATACGACGCCAGAATGAAACCAGTTACTCGAATATTGATTCAATCAATTCAGAAAAATCGATCGAAGATCTAGGTAAACTTATTGATAAGTCCATTGAGCAATCAGTCGATCAGATTTCTCTACGTGACCTCATTAGCAACGATCAACTTGACAAATAAAGTCATGCCTATTCTTCAACATACCAAAATCATTTTGCCTAATAAAGAAGATACCTTAACTGGTCGCGACCAAAAGATGTCAGTACCCGATCAGCACTATGTCAACGGCAAGTCTTTGCAGGCGCCTTTTCCAGATCATCTGCAATACGCTCTATTCGGTTTGGGTTGTTTCTGGGGCGCTGAAAAAGTTTTCTGGCAACTTGATGGTGTTTATACTACAGCCGTAGGTTATGCAGCCGGTTACACTCCCAACCCAACTTATCAGGAAGTTTGCTCTGGCATGACCGCGCATAATGAGGTTGTTTTTATTGTTTTTGATCCGACAATCATCAGTTACCAAACACTTTTAAAAATATTCTGGCAATCACATAACCCAACACAGGGTATGCAGCAGGGTAATGACTGCGGTACACAATACCGTTCGGGTATTTATACTTATTCAAACGAACAGCAAAAACAGGCTGAAG
>JBEQLM010000175.1:0-4064 GCA_040325975.1 Gammaproteobacteria bacterium
GAAGCTTGCTCACCCAACAACTCTATCGAGCGCTCATGCTCAATCACACCTGATAAATTCGACTCTGCAATTAATAGCGCTGACAATGCCAGCAAAATACTGGCAGCCTTTAAAGCTTTTGAACCCAGCACGTAATAATACTGACTATATTCTTTTGCCTTACCATAATTCGCTTGTAGTGCAATCTGCTTTGCACATAGCAAGGTAAAAAGTCCATCTGAAAACTTTCCTGACAGCCCTGTTAAACCTGCTTTAGATTGCAAGTCACTAATTTTGTGTATATTTATATCGTTTAGCGCATCTGTTTTAAATACATTTTCCAACGATTTAATCTGTTGCTCTGAGCCAAGAATATGTATATGCACAATTTCATTAGCATTAATCAATCTTTGATTGCGTAAAAAATCAATCGTTCTTTTAACCTCAGGGGCGGCATAATCACCTATATTAGCTGTATCTTTTTCGTCCTGATTGATGACTGACTGGCGACTTGATAACATTTTCCCATCTCTGAAAAATGTTTGTCGTAAATTACTATTTACCTGCTGGCTAACTAACAGAACTGCGCTACGCTTCTCTTCTATGAGTGGCAGAAGATTTTTACTTATCAACGGCAAGCTCCATATTCCGATCAAGGGGATATGGCATTCTTCGATGATATTTTTCCAGGCATTGATCAATGCCGGATTTGTTACACCGCCAATCAGAATTTTATTATCCCTGCGACCCGTTTTATCTCGACCAATCACTTCTGAATAAACATATTGCCCACTAGATCGATAATAGCGATCTAGCAGTCGCTCTGTCACCGCAGCCTTATCTTTGCCATAAACATGCGGCGTTGATTCTATTCTAAAGTCTTCTTCAATAACATCGATCAACAATCTCGAGGCGGACCTTGAAGACGTTTTTAAATACTCCCTGAATTTATCCAGACCTTCTATATCTGGCTCAAATGAACAGGCACCATAAAACCGCTTACGATCCCAATGAAAAACCGTTAGTCGATGCCCTGAAAAATAAAAAACTCTATTCACCGTTTTTAGTCATCCCTACATTAAAGTTTAATGTTTGCAATCGCATCGTAAACAGGCCCGAGTACGGACAACATAATCCATCCCATCATCATACCCAGTATTATCGTTAACGCCGGCATCATTGTCGGCTCGATTTTATCAACCAACTCCCTTACTTCGCGATTATAAAAATAACTTACGTTCAACAATGCATCATCCATGGCGCCCGTATCTTCGCCAATTTTTATCATACGAACAATCATTGAGGGGAACACACCTGTTGCTTCAAAACTCTCACTTATTTGCATACCTTCTGATATACGCTGTCTAGCTGACCTTATTGCCTCCTCAAGCATTATATTATTCATAATACCTTCAGATATTTTCAAGGCATTGAGCACTGTTATCCCAGATCCATACATCATTGCAAAATAATTGGCGAAGCGTGCCAGTTTTATTTTCATCGTCAGAGGTCCAAATAACCATAGCTTCAATTTAAGCCCATCAATAAAATACTGGATATTTGGATTATTCTTCGCCATAACCTTGACCACACCATAGATCACAAATGGCGTCATCAGCATCACATACCAATAGTTTACAAAAACTGACGAAACTGAGATCAGTACTTTTGTATGTGTTGGTATGTCTCCACCCATATTTTTTATAAATGGCAAAAGCTGTGGCATCAAATAAATCATCAAAAAAGTAACCACACTCAAGACCACAACGATCACAATACCAGGGTAGATCATTATTTTTCTACTGTGCGCCGCCAGCTCATCCTGCCAACGAAGTGTCTCTGCCATTTCTTTTAAGACTTTTGCCAGCAGGCCCGTTTCCTCACCAACCCGTACAAGCGTGACATAAACGTCATCAAAGATATGTTTGTGTTCGGACAAGGCCAATGACATCGTTTTACCACCTTCGATATCATCAATAATTGTTTGTAGTACATCGGTAAAGTGACTGTAATCCAAACTGTCTCGAATATCGCGTAGACAGTCGAGCAAAGGTACGCCTGCTTTTAACAACTGCTCAATATGAAATGTAAAGTTGATCAACTCTCTTTTTGTAATGCTTTTTCTACCAAAAAGGGATCCCGATGCCTTTGCCTGCTCATCAAAACTCAGTAAGTCGAAGCCCATGCTCTTCAGCCGCTTCTCCAACTCCATGGGGTTACTGGCGATCATGGTGTCACCTCGCACCTTGCCCTTCTCGTCAATTGTTTTAAATTTATAATCTGGCATGATTTATATCTTCGATCATTTAAGTCGCTGGGTCATATCTATTACTCGTGATACTTCCGGTAATGAAGTCAAACCTGCCATAACAATTCTTATTGCATCATCAGCCAGAGTTTTATAACCTAAACGTTGAGCACAATTCTTTAACTCTCCCAGTGTTGCTCTCTTTGCAATCAATTCATCCAGCTCCGCATCTATGGTTAACGCCTCCATGACTGAAACTCGCCCCTTATAGCCTGTATTATCACAATGCTCACAACCAACAGACTCATAAATCTTTATTGGCTCATTAACCTTTAACAATTTACTGTCTATCACATCAGACCATGTTTCTCTTTTGCAATGCTTACACAGTATGCGTATCAATCGTTGGCTTATTATGCCAATAATATTTCCTGTCATGATGTCGGGCAGCACACCTATATCAAGTAATCGTGGTATAGCGCCAATCGCTGAATTGGTGTGCAGTGTTGTTAATACTTGATGGCCTGTCATGGCTGCTCTGAATGCCATTTCAGCGGTGTCCTCATCACGCACCTCACCGACCAGAATAATATCGGGATCCTGACGCATCATTGAACGAATACCATTGGCAAAATCCATTCTTGCCACTTCATTAATCGATGTTTGTCGAATCATATCAACAGGATATTCAACTGGATCTTCCAGCGTCATAATATTAACTTCTTCTGACTTCACATAATTCAGCATTGAATATAGTGTTGTTGTCTTACCACTACCTGTAGGCCCCGTTACCAATATAATTCCTTCGGGTCGTGCCATCATCATCTTTAAAGCATTCAGTGTGTCTTCATGCAAGCCGAGATCTTCAAGCGGCACAATACCTTTTGCTCGATCCAGAACACGGAGAACAATATTTTCACCATGGGTTGTAGGTTGAGCCGAAACACGAAAATCAACACGATGTCCCTGCACCTGTAAACTCAAACGGCCATCCTGCGGAATTCTAGTTTCCGCAATATTCATTCCAGACATAACCTTAAGGCGTACAACAATGGCTGACCAATAATCTTTATGAAGACTTCGTATCTGTCTTAAAACACCATCGATACGATATCGTAGCCTCAAAAAACCTTCTTCCGGTTCAAAATGGATGTCTGATGAATCACGTTTTACCGCATCTGCCAGAATCGCATCGACCAATCTGACTAGTGGCTGGCTATATTCATCTTCTACGGCATCAAGGCTTTTGTAATCAATTTCACCAGTTTCTATTTCATGCAGAATGCCATCTACCGAAAGCTCATAGCCATAGAACTGATCAATCGCTTTCTTTATTTCACCCGCACCAGAAACAAAAGGTGTGATTTCAATTTTGCGACCAACAATTGCATGTATTCGATCAAGTACCTGTAAGTCCGATGCATTTTTCATTGCCAGCATCAGGTTCTGATCTTCCGGGTTATAACTGATCGGAACAACCACATGCCTTTCAGCAATTTCTTTTGGGATCAGCTCAAGCGCTAAAGAATCAGGAACAACGGTTTTAAGATCAACGCTACTTATGCCCAGAACTTGCCCGAGCACGTCTCTCATAATGGATTCTGATACAAAGCCCAATGAAACCAGAATTTCGCCTATCAACCGTCCGTTTTTCTTTTGCTCGGTTAATGCAATGTCTACCTGGTCTGCAGTAGCAAGGCCTTTTTCAACCAACCGCTCACCAAATAGGCTTCTCTGCTTTTTATCAATAGGATCCATAGCTATCTACTTAACTGAAATCTGCCCAATGCGTTTTTCAACTTCTGATATTGAAAAACTTATATTTTGTTTATTGGCA
>JBEQLM010000176.1:0-4026 GCA_040325975.1 Gammaproteobacteria bacterium
GCAAAACGTTCTGTTGGGCTGCCTTGAGTATCGGCCATCATGCGTGGATACCAGAAGTAGCCTCCAAACACCTCATCAGCCCCCTGCCCTGACTGCACCACTTTGATCTCTTTTGAGACCTGCTCAGCAAGTAGATAGAAGGCGACAGCATCCTGACCAAACATCGGCTCGGCCATGTGGGCAAAGGCTTCTGGCAATTTGGGTAGCACATGACTATTGGGTACTAAAAATCGATGATGCTCGGTGTTGAAATGTTCAGCCACGGCATCGGAGTATTCAAACTCATTACCCTTCTCTTCAGGCTGATCTTCAAAGCCCACTGAAAAAGTTTTTAAATCTTTAGCGCCGGCCTCAGCTAACAAACCCACCAGCAAACTCGAATCGATACCGCCTGACAACAAAACCCCCACTGGCACATCAGCGATTTTTACCCGACGTTCGACTGATTTTTTCAGCGAAGCTCGAATTGCTTCCACCCAGTCCTGCTCGGACATTTTTTTATCGGGGCGTTTCGCGGTCAGTGTCCAGTAACGAGTTTCTTCAACACTGCCATCCTGTTTGAACACCATATAGTGTGCAGGCTTAACTTTGCGAATGCCTTTTAATATCGTGCGTGGTGCAGGCACCACGGCGTGCAGGCTAAATAAATTATGCAAAGCAGCGGCATCGATATCTTTATCGATGCCATTATCCGCATGAATTAATGCCTGTGTATTGGATGCGAACAACAGACGCTCGTCCGTCTGCGAAAAATAGAGCGGTTTGATTCCAACGCGGTCACGCGTCAGCAATAATTCTTTTTTATTGGCATCCCAGATCGCAAAAGCAAACATACCGTGCAGGCGTTGCAGACAGTCGGCTCCCCATTCAATGTAAGCTTTTAGAATAACTTCGGTATCACCGGAGGACTTGAACTCATGCCCCAAACCCTGCAATTCTTTTCTTAGTTCGGGATAGTTGTAGATGGTGCCGTTGAATACCAGCGCAATGCCTTTAGCCTCATCCACCATCGGCTGAGCAGCTTTATCGGATAAATCGATGATCGCCAGGCGACGATGGCCCAGACCGATAGCGTCATTAAAATAACTGCCTTCGCTATCGGGGCCACGCTGTTCCAGCTTGGCTTTCATACGTTCGATACGATCCCGGTTGGGGGAGGTATTATCAAATCTTAATTCACCGCAAATTCCGCACATAGTTATTTTCTTTTGGTTGTTTATTTTATTACTGGGAAGATAAAATCATACTACCTGCTTAAAGCCACCGCCACCCGACCTTTCGCGAATCAGGCGCTCACCGCATCGACCTTAGGCTGGCATTTTCCCGGCAATTTTTTCTGTTTTCTACCACGGATATTGGCGAAATGACGATTTACTGTAGCATCACGCCTATTTCTTCATAAATGACGTCGATATGGTTGCTAAAAAACAGGGTGAAATGGCACCCATTAATAACTAATAACACTTCACAATGTATGGAGACAACTGATTTATATCGATATTTTTAGCAGGTTAAATGATAATTGTTCTGATTTAGAGTTGCATTATATACTCATATACCCTATCTTTAGCGCCCAGTAATTCATATAAAACACTGAGGAAATCACATGAACCCATTATTGACAATCAAAGGCACGATAGCCGTTGGTTTTATCCTTGCTCTAGCCGTTGCATTCGGTATGGGTAGTGGAATGGCTGGCTTAATGTCATCTTTAACAGTTTGGCTACACGTTCTGGCTGGCGTGGTCTGGATTGGCCTGCTCTACTACTTCAACTTCGTACAGGTTCCTGGCGTAGGCAAAGCATTGGCAGAAGCGAATGACGGCGGCCCTGGCCCAGCAGCGATTAACAAATATCTGGCACCTACTGCTTTGTTGTGGTTCCGCATGGCAGCAGCTGTAACCTGGTTGACCGGTGTTAGTGCTCTGGCTCAAGTAGGCGGCGGTATGCAGGGCATTATCGATGCATTCATGTTATCTGGTGGCATGGCTGTAATTGGTCTAGGCGCATGGTTAGGTACTATCATGCTGTTCAATGTCTGGGTTCTGATCTGGCCTAACCAGAAGAAGATTCTGGGACTGGATGGCAAAGAGCACAGCGCAGATGCTATCGCTTCAGCTAAGAAAATAGCACTGTTGGCTTCTCGCACTAATACTGCACTGTCTATTCCTATGCTACTTTGCATGGTTGGATATGCTCACGGTATGGCATTCTAAACAAGCCTGCTAATGAGCAATGAAAAGGCGAGCCATTTTGGCTCGCCTTTTTTCATTTCTGAGGGAAGATAAACACGGTTGTACATATCACTAGATCTAGTATAATCAGTTGTTTAACGGTGGCTATGGCCGCCGTTTTGTTTTTTAAGCACACTTAGAAAGTTTTGAGATATGGCTAATAACGAACACATAATGAGCACTTATGCACCCATGCCAGTTACTTTTGTTTCTGGCAAAGGCGCGATACTCACCGACACCGAAGGTAAGGAATATCTGGATGCACTTTCCGGTATTGCGGTCTGTGGTTTGGGGCACGCCCATCCGGCGGTGGCGAAAGCAATTTCCGAGCAGGCGAATAAGCTGATACACACTTCGAATCTTTATCAGATTGAAAATCAGCAAAACCTGGCCGACAAACTCTGTGAACTATCCAGTCTTGATCGTGTGTTCTTTTCGAACTCCGGTGCTGAAGCGAATGAAGCCGCGATTAAACTGGCTCGTCTCTACGGTCATCAAAAGAACATTGATGTGCCAACCATTGTTGTTATGGAGAACAGTTTCCACGGTCGCACTATGGCGACACTTAGTGCCACTGGCAGTCGTAAAGTACAGGCCGGTTTTGAACCCCTGGTACAAGGTTTTGTGCGCGCACCCTATAACGATATTGAATCGATTGAAAACATCGCGAAAAATAATAACAATATTGTTGCGGTACTGGTTGAACCTGTACAGGGTGAAAGCGGCATTCAAATACCCAATGCTGATTATCTGAATAAACTAAGAGAACTGTGTGACCAGAACGAGTGGTTGTTGATGCTCGATGAAATTCAAACTGGTATGGGCCGTACCGGTGAATGGTTTGCTTTCCAGCACAGTAACATTAAACCGGACGTAATGACGCTGGCTAAAGCATTAGGTAACGGTGTACCCATCGGTGCCTGCCTGGCTTCTGAAAAAGCCGCATCGGTAATGAAACCCGGCAATCATGGTTCTACTTTTGGTGGTAACCCATTGGCCTGTGCTGCTGGCCTGGCTGTTATTGAAACCATGCAATCAGAACAACTGGTTGCCAAAGCTAAGGACATGGGCGCTTATCTGTTAGCTGCATTGCAGAAAGAATTGGCGAACATTGAAGGTGTTCGTGAAGTTCGTGGGCTTGGCTTGATGATCGGCATTGAACTCAATCAACCCTGCACTGAATTATTCAGCAAAGCTTTAGCAGAAGGTTTGTTACTGGCTATTCAGGCCGACACCATTATTCGTTTGTTGCCACCGCTGATCCTGACAAAAGAACAGGCTGATACGATTGTTCAAAAAATAACTCAGCTCGTTATTGCCCTATTTCAACAGGAAGCCGCTTGAGGTTGTCATGACAGTACGCCACTTTTTAACCCTGACGGATCTTAATAGCGATGAGTTTAAAACTCTTCTGCAACGTGCTATCGAGCTCAAAGCCATGCAGCGCAATGGTGAGATTTATGAGCCATTGAAAAATAAAGTGTTGGCAATGATTTTTGAAAAGTCATCGACTCGCACTCGTGTTTCCTTTGAAACCGGTATGGCACACTTTGGTGGGCATGCTATATTTCTTTCACCTCGCGATACACAATTAGGTCGTGGTGAACCCATCGAAGATAGTGCACGTGTACTTTCCAGTATGGTCGACTGCATTATGGTGCGTACTTTCGAACACGAAAAAATTGAGTTGCTGGCTGAATATTCTTCAGTACCTGTCATCAATGGTCTGACTGATGAAGTTCACCCCTGCCAGTTGTTAGCCGACATGCAAACTTACATCGAACATCGTGGCG
>JBEQLM010000177.1:0-4014 GCA_040325975.1 Gammaproteobacteria bacterium
TCAGCATCTGCGCCCCGGTAGTTACGGCGCGAACACTAATTTTATCGGCACCATGCGCGATTTCAATGCCGGCGATGATGTGCAGCTAATGACGCTGGAACACTACCCGGAAATGACTCAAAAGTTTCTGGATGGCTTGTGCGATGAAGCCATGGAAAAATGGGATTTAGTCGATTGCCTGATCATCCATCGCTTTGGCGATATCAAACCCAACGATCCGATTGTGCTCATTGTCGTCTGGTCGGCGCATCGTGAAGATGCTTTCGCTGCCTGCCGTTATTTAATCGAAGAACTCAAAGCCCGCGCCCCGTTCTGGAAAAAAGAAACTACCGGCGAAAAACAACGCTGGGTGCATGATGCACCCAGCGATTAAAATAAAGTTATAAAGAGCTTTATTGAATCAGAATAAACAGGGCTGACCTGCCACGCTGAATATTTAACAGAATTTGACTGCTCTTTTTACCAACAATCTTTTTAAACTCTTCCAGCGTTTTGACTGCTTTTCGATTCACCGAAAGAATGATATCGCCTTTTCTGAGGCTGGCCTGCCAGGCTGGGCTATTCTGTTCAACCGCTGCTACAAACAGGTAAACGTCACCACCTTCATTTGATTGCTCGATGGTTGCACCTGCCAAACGTGCATGAACTTTCTTACCTTCAACGGCTTCTTCTACCTGATCTTTAATTACCGCAGTCAATGTTTTGCTGCGGTTATCACGAATCACCTTCATCTTCATTTTTTCACCGACACGCAACATACCAACCACATTACGCATGGCCGATGAGCTCTTAATCGGGCTACCATTTATAGTCACCACCACATCACCCGCTTTGAGCCCGGCTTCTTCCGCTGCCGAACCTTCAATCACTTTGGAAATAACTACACCGTTGTGTACATCAAGACCAAATGCTTTTGACAACTCAGGTGTCAAATCCTGCATAATGACACCCAGCATGCCGCGACGCACTTCACCAAATTCGATCAACTGATCGACAATCTGACGAACCATATTAATCGGAATAGCAAATCCAATACCGACATTACCCTGACCACCAGCAGCGATAATTGCGGTATTAATACCGATCAACTCACCATTCAAATTCACCAGGGCACCGCCCGAGTTACCTGGATTGATCGAAGCATCGGTTTGAATAAAATCTTCATAACCTTCTATGCCTAAACCCGTTCTACCTAAAGCACTAATAATGCCCGAAGTCACGGTCTGGCCTAAACCAAAGGGATTACCTATGGCCACGGCAAAATCGCCAACACGTAATTTATCGGAATCAGACATAGGTATTTCTATGAGATTTTTTACTTTCACTTTGAGTAATGCCACATCGGCTTCCGGATCTGAACCCACCAAAGTAGCCTCAAATTCTTTACCATCATGCAGGGTAATTTGAATTTTATCCGCACCTTCAACCACATGATGATTCGTGACAATAAAACCCTTAGCAGCATCAATCACCACACCCGAACCCAAACTACTGGTCTCACGATGTTGAGGTATGTTGCCAAAATCCTGAAAGAAACGCCTGAAAAATGGATCGTTAAATAATGGATTATTCTGCACATTAGCACGACCTTTGGTAGCAATATTTACCACAGCGGGTCGAGTTTTCTCAACCAACGGCGCTAATGTAGGTAAAGCTTTGCCATCGACACTAACGGGCAAACCAGCCATAGCGGGCCTTATCACTAGCATAGAAAGGCTAAATGAAATAATCAATATGCGCTTCAAACTAAACATAATATCTCCTCGATCGACTCCATAAAACTGACAACCGCTATTAATAAAAGTTCTATATCGGTACAGTGATTATCATCCAATTGAGGTCAATTTGAAAGTAGCTGGATACTTGATGTTAGCTTCATGAGCTGATAAGTTTCACGCTGCTTATTTATCAACACCAACAAGGAAATACACATGCGCTCAACTTATCTTATTGCACTCCTGCTTACACTACCAACAATTGCCAATTGTTCCAAAAATGTAGAACTAAATACACTTGAGAAAAAAGCCAGTTACAGCATTGGCGTTGATTTCATTACTCGTATGAATGATCAAGGTGCAGAAATGGATGTTGATGCACTCATTTATGGTCTCAAGGATGCATCAGCTGGTAATAAGGCAGTATTAACTGATGAAGAAATGATGCAGGCTAAACAAGAATTCCAGAAGAAAATCCAAACGGCACTCATAGAGAAGCAAAAAGTAGTGGCTGCTGAAAATATTAAAGCAGGCAGTGATTTTCTTAAGGCCAATGCTAGTAAAGAAGGTGTTATCACAACTGAAAGCGGCTTACAGTATAAAGTGATAAACAAAGGTAAGGGCGCCAAGCCAAAACTTGAGGACACCGTTGTTACTCAATATGAAGGCCGTCTTATTACTGGAGAAGTTTTTGATAGCTCTTATAAGCGTAATCAACCCGCTACCTTTCCTGTGAAAGGCGTCATCAAGGGCTGGACTGAGGCACTACAATTAATGCCAGTGGGTGCCAAATGGCAGCTATTTATTCCTGCCGATATCGCTTATGGCGCATCTCAGCGGGGACCGCTGATACAACCTAATTCAACTCTAGTTTTTGATATTGAATTACTGGAAATTAAAGCCGCTAAATAATTTCGGTGCATCTTCAGCTTCAATGATTAATCATCATTCAGGCTGAAGATGCCCGGATCAAGCAATATTCTTCTGGTTTATTGTTCTTTAGTCATTGCCCTGCTAATCAGCAGAACCCAAAAGTGTACCCAGCCACTGACTTTCTTTTTTACTATCCAGTGCCAACTTAACAGCGACTGTTAAAGGCACAGATAACAGCATACCTGCGGTTCCTAACACCCAGCCCCAGAACACCAGAGAAAGAAACACCACCAGTGCAGACAAACCCAATCCCTTGCCCATATATTTTGGTTCGATGACATTACCCATCACAATATTGATCACCATGTAGCCCGCCATAACCAGAAAAGCCGTACCTGTACCCACTTGTATCAACGCCAGCAAGACTGCGGGCACCGCCGCAATAATGGAACCAATATTTGGTACATAATTAAGCATAAAAGCTAACACACCCCAAAGAGCAGGATAATCCACCCCTAACAGCCATAACCACAGTGCTACCAATATACCCGTCGTCGCACTCATCCATGTCTTAATACTCATATACATTCTGAGCTTTTCTGTAAATACCGCAGAAAAATCACTATCCTGATCACCGCCGCTAATTGCTTCAATTTTTTTAGAAAAAGTCGCTCCTTCCAATAGTATAAAAATAACGGTTAAAAATATTAAAAACGAATTCGCCAGTACATTGCCAAAACCTGACAAAATTGAAGCTACCATTCTCATTGCTGCTTTTGGATCAAGATTGGTATTTAAATAATCAGCTGGTAGTACAATATTTTGCATTGCCATCCATTGAATCAACGTCTGCCATTGCTGAGTAATGCGCATCTGATAGACAGGCAAGTTCCTTGAGAAATCATCGACCGAACTGCCAATCAACATAGCTATAGCTAAGCCGATAACAAATACTAAAACTATCACTAGAAATAGCGAAGCACTTTGACCAAGCCCTCTTTTCTGCAAACTCAACATCATTGGAAAACATAAAACGGCAATAAACACTGACAGTAAAAATGGCACTATCAACGATGCAGCCTGCTTCATACCAGCAATAATCACCACCAACGCGGCCAGCACCAATATTGTCCTTGCTGTTTTTGAAAAACCTATGTCCTGCATTTTTCTGTCCTCTTAGTCATTACTATCATCTTCATCCAGTAATTCAATACCATCATCTTCTAGCTCGACCTTTTCTATTTTCTCAAAACGACTGCTAATTTTCTTCGCTGAAGTGTTCACTTTATTTACATCATCATTCGCCAAACGAATATGTGTTGATAAATCGTCCATGCGCTTTCTGAAGCGGCCAAAATCTTGCGACAAGCCCACTAAATGCTCCTGAATTAAATGTACCTGTTGACGGGTAGCCGCATCTTTAAGC
>JBEQLM010000178.1:0-4006 GCA_040325975.1 Gammaproteobacteria bacterium
CAATCCGCTGCGCGATACTGAAATTCTGCAACAACGGCATCAGGCGATTGGCGAGTTGATTCAGTCCGGACTCTATGCCGACTTGCAGCAACAGCTGCACGCTATTGGTGATGTTGAGCGCATTATGAGTCGAGTAGCTTTAGGTTCAGCGCGGCCTCGTGATCTGGATACGCTGCGACGTTCTCTTCAATGTCTGCCTGATTTACAGACTGTGCTCGGCCAGTGCCATGCACCACTACTGAAACAACTTTCCGATGAAGTCAGTGAACACCCTGATACCGCTGCCCTGCTTGCTGCGGCCATCATCGAAAACCCACCGGTTTTAATCCGCGATGGCGGCGTCATTGCTGAAGGTTTTAATGCCGAACTCGATGAGCTGCGCTCACTCAGTAAAAACGCGGATGATTTTCTGGCGCAACTCGAAGTGCGTGAACGTGAAAGCACGGATATCAAAACCCTCAAGGTCGGTTACAACCGGGTGCACGGTTTCTTCATCGAGATCAGTCGATTGCATTCTGAGAATGTGCCCGAGGCTTATGTTCGCCGGCAAACGCTAAAAACCACCGAGCGTTTTATCACCGCCGAGTTAAAAGAATACGAAGATAAGGTGCTGAGTGCGCGCGACCGTTCTCTGTCGCTGGAAAAATCTATTTACGAGGATGTGCTCAGAGCACTGCTGGCCCAGCTCGAACCTTTGCAGCAATGTGCACGCGGACTGGCGCAGATCGATACCCTGGCCTGTCTGGCTGAACGCGCTGAAACACTAGATTACTGTTGCCCCGAACTGGTCGAAACACCGGGCATCAATATTGAAGCGGGCCGACACGCGGTGGTGGAACGTGTGCTGGATTCGAGCTTCATCGCCAACGATACTCGGCTTAGTGATAACAAACGCATGAACATCATCACCGGCCCGAACATGGGCGGTAAATCGACTTACATGCGCCAGACCGCGCTGATTGTTTTGCTGGCCTGCATCGGCAGCTATGTGCCTGCAAAGAAAGCCAGCATTGGGCCGATTGATCGCATTTTTACGCGTATCGGCGCATCGGATGATTTGGCCAGTGGCCGTTCAACCTTTATGGTGGAGATGACCGAAGCCGCCAACATTCTGAACAACGCCACCGAGAATAGTCTGGTGTTGATGGATGAGATCGGACGCGGTACCAGCACTTTTGATGGTTTATCACTGGCCTGGGCTTGTGCGCACCATCTGGCTAGCAAGAACAAATCTTATACTTTATTCGCCACACATTATTTTGAGCTAACCGCCCTGCCCGATGAATTATCAGGCATCGCCAATGTGCATATCGATGCGGTTGAACATGGTGAGAAAATCGTCTTTTTGCACAGCGTGAAACCCGGACCGGCTAATCAGAGTTACGGTTTGCAGGTGGCGCAACTGGCCGGCGTACCCATGAACGTGATTACACTGGCGCGTAAAAAACTGGTCGAGCTGGAACAACATAGCATCGAAACCCATGCTGATACCGGCCAGTTTGAAATGTTCAGCAATCGCCCTCACCCTGTGATCGAACGTTTGCAGGCAATGGACATGGACGAACTCAGTCCGCGAGAAGCGCTGGATTTACTTTATCAACTTAAAAAAGATTCATCAAAATAATCTATGGAATAACATTGCGCAATTACTTCTGCATGATAATGTAGGCCTATTGCTTCCAGGAAATAACTATGTCGTTCAAAACAATCGGTATCATCGTCAAACCTCATACCGAGCAGGTCAAAGACAAGCTTGAGCACCTGCTCGATTATCTAAAGCGGAAAAAATGCGAAGTTTTACTGGATGAAAGTATCGAAGGCCTGGCTGACAGCAAAGATATTATTGCACGTGATGAGCTGGGCAAGCGCTGTGATTTAGCCATCACCCTCGGTGGCGACGGCACCATTCTAAATGCGGCACGTTCTCTCGCTGACAAAGATGTTCCTATGGTGGGCATTAACATTGGTCGCCTTGGTTTTCTCGCTGATATTTCTCCCGATGAAATCGATACTGTACTCGATGATATTTTATCGGGTGAATACATTGAGGAAGAACGTTTTTTGCTCGAAGCCGAGGTTATTAGAAATAACAAGATGTTATTCTCTGCTGATGCGCTCAATGATGTTGTTGTGCATGTTCGCGACGTTGCGCGCATGATTGAATTTGAAACACGTATTAACGATCAGTTTGTTAACCACCAACGTGCTGACGGTTTAATTATTTCAACACCGACTGGATCAACGGCTTATGCGCTTTCCAGTGGTGGGCCAATTCTACAGGCGAATCTTGATGCCATTACGCTGGTACCTATTTGCCCGCACACGCTGAGCAGTCGTCCGATAGTGGTTAATTCCAGCTCAGAAGTGGATATATTAATCAGCGAAACCAAGCAGGCTATCGCACAAGTTACCTGCGATGGACAAACTTCATTTGATGTTGAAAACGGTGACCACGTCAGCATTAAACGCAAGCAACACACGATTACCTTGTTGCATCCGCAAGGCCATAATAATTTTGATATTCTACGTGCCAAACTTCACTGGAGTGAGCAAGCCTAAATGCTTTTACATTTAACCATTCGCAATTTTGCCATCATTGATGCTCTCGAACTTGATTTCAAGATGGGTTTAACCGCGCTCACCGGAGAAACCGGTGCTGGCAAATCAATACTGTTGGGCGCACTTGGTTTAGTGCTGGGTGATCGTGCTGATAATACCAGCATAAAACAGGACACCGATCATGCTGAAATTGTGGCTGAATTTGATATACAAAACAATGAAGCCGTCAGTTCCTGGTTAGTCGAACAAGCTTTAAATGCCGATGATGAATGTTTATTACGCCGTCGTGTTTCAAGGGATGGTCGCTCACGCGCTTACGTCAATGGCACACCGGTGAATCTGAGCATCATGCGTGAATTAGCTGAAATGTTGATTGATATACACGGCCAGCATGAGCATCAGTCCTTGATGAAACCTGTGGTACAACGACAGTTACTCGATGATTACGCAAATCATCCCAATCTTATTGAAGCCGTTAGCAATACTTTTGTGCAGCTCAAGTTGGTCAGTGAACAACTAGAACATCTTGAACAGGCCAGCAGCGATAGAAATAATCGCCTTGATTTATTACGCTTCCAGACTCAGGAGCTGGACGCGCTGGCGCTTGAAAATAATGAATTCGAAGCACTCAATGAGCAACATACTCGTCTCGCCCATGCAGAAAAACTGACCAGCACGGCACAACAATCTCTCGATCAACTGCATAGCAATGACGATTCGAATATTCGATCAAATTTATCGCAAGTCATAACTTCACTGCAAAAAACCGCTGAAGTTGATGAAAAACTGAACCCTGTTGTGGAGTTATTAGAGGGTTCGCTGGTACAAATTGATGAAGGCATTTCGCAATTAAGTGCTTACGGTGAGTCAATCGAACTCAATCCGGCAGAGCTTGAAAATGTCGAACTACGACTGCAAGTTATTCTCGATCTGGCTCGTAAACATCACGTTGAACCGAAATTGCTGGTCGAATTACACCAACAACTTTTAAATGAATTAAACGATATTGGTCATGCCGATGAACGACTGGAAGAACTCCGTAGTGAATATAAAACACTACAACAGACTTACCAGAATGCGGCCGAAGCACTCAGCAGCAGTCGCAGTAATGCCGCGATAAAATTAAACAATGCCATCACTTCGGCAATGCAAACATTAGGTATGAGTGGTGGTCAGTTCATCATTGAAATAACACAATTAAACACCGACAAGTATGCGGCTCATGGTATAGACCGTGTCACTTTTACGGTGACAGCTAACTCGGGCCAGGCTTGCAAAGCCTTGTCCCGTGTGGCATCTGGTGGTGAGCTGGCTCGGATAAGTCTGGCGATTCAAATGATTGCCGCTGCGCAAACTCGAATCCCAACTTTAATTTTTGATGAAGTTGATAGCGGTGTCGGTGGTGGTATTGCAGAAATTGTTGGTCAACATTTACGAATTTTAGGTA
>JBEQLM010000179.1:0-3996 GCA_040325975.1 Gammaproteobacteria bacterium
GAGACCTGCGCTCTACGCGAGCTGATGCCACGACCAATAACTCCTAAATTAATATGAATAATGTTTTTTATCTGAAGATATAAATCAACAAATACCTTGGCAAAATTTCCAAAACAAGATATATTGGAGATCTGCTGTAAAAATGATCAGAAATAAATCCTAGCGTAATACCTACCGTTATCGAAAAAGTGACAAGTAGCAAAATCACTTGCGTAATTGAAAAAAAATAAAAAGTATAAAAATATTGTAATAACTACTGCTATTACACGTGGTGGTTATAGTATGAAAGCCATAGGCAATTACTTAAAATCACATTATTCAAAGTTTAGTCTTATAAAAATAAAAGACGGCACTCTGTTTTTTTGGTGAAGTTGAGTTGCACTACAATTTATAGAATATTTTATTCTTTGACTTTGCATACCAATAAACCACAGTATTTTTTTAAATAATCCAGTCAGATATGATTTGGATATAACTAATTTCAGGTATGAGTCTATGAGTGTTTATGCGGTTATCAAAACTGGAGGCAAGCAATATAAGGTATCACCTGGCGATACACTTAAGGTTGAAAAGCTTGCTGCTGAACCTGGAGATACAATTGAGATTCGTGAAGTTCTTCTTATTGTAAATAATAGCAATTTCAATGCTGGCACACCAATAGTTGCTGGTGCGAGAGTCGTAGTCAGCGTAATTGACCAAGGTCGGCGTGGCAAGATTCTTACTATTAAGATGAAGCGCCGCAAAGGTTACAAAAAAACGATAGGTCACCGCCAATATTTTACCACTCTAAGGATTGACCAGATAATCGATGGTGAAAATATCTATGGAGAACAGGATCTCGAAGCTCGAACCGCTGTACCCAAACAAACCAAAACTAAAGTTAAGCAGAAAAAAAATTCCTCGACTGCGTCGAAAATAATAATAGATACGGATGAGGCTAAGGCAGACGAAGTAACTGGTGTGGCATCATCAATCGCTCAACCACAAGCGATGCTTGACGAAGCAACAAATGATGATCAGGCACAGTCCGAAGACATCAATACTGAACACGTTGAACCAGTACATACTGACGCCATTGAATTACCGGAGCCAGTTGCTACTACTCCACTGACCACATCTGAAAATGCAGATGGTAGCGAAGCACAATCAAGTGACACCGATTTCGAACACACTTCACCAGAATATTTAGACACCGTCGAATTGCCGGATCCAGTAGCTACTACACCACCAACTACAACTGAAGATACCGATACTAGCGACGCACAAACAAATAACGTCAGTCTCGAATACCTTGAATCATCAGAATCTGACCCAGTTGAGTTATATGAGCCAGAGCCAGAGCCAGAGCCAGAGCCAGAACCAATTGCTCGACTAACTACAGCTGATAACTCAGATGGTATACAGGTTCACTCCGATTATCTTCGGGTAGATCACTCGGATTCTAGTGATGACAAATCATTGCCGCAATTTAAGGAGTCAACATCTGCTAATAAAAAATACTGGATTGCTGCGATTTTATTACTCCTGTTACTCGCTCTCATTTTTATGTTCAGCGGAGCTGACGATTCACAACTACAAAATATACCAACAGAAAGCAAAATAGAGAATCCAGAAATAATTGAACCTGAGCCGGAAACAGCTAAACCTGAAGCAGAAGCAGAAAGAGTTGAACCTGAGCCGGAAATAGCTAAGCCTGAACCAGAAATAGTTGAACCTGAACTGGAAACAATTGAGTCTGAACTAGAAAGACCTGTACAGGAAGCGCCCAAACCGGTCGTTAAAGAGATTAAACTTGAAAAGACATCTCCGGCCGCTAAACCGTCTACGCCTGCCGCTGCTCCTGAGTGAACAGGGGAAAAATGGCAATTAACCGAAGGCTGGACTTTTTGCAATATGACAATAAGTTAGATTTCAATAAATAACATGCTTTGTTTTGACAAGGTCAAGGTAATCAATATAACTATGAATATGACTAACAATACACCGTTACTAGAATTTTTCCTGCGCTAATTTTTTCACTGGTCTTATCGGCTTGTGCTACTGGCAGTGGCGGAGGAGGTTATGCAAGTAGGCCAGATCAAGCCAGTGACACGCCTGTCATAACAAAACCAGTAAAGAAATCATCTACCAAAAAATTCGCTAAGACAAAACCACCGGTTAAGGCAATAACTAAGCGGCTTGTTGAAGCAAAACCAGATATCAAAATATGCAAAGTAAAGAGTGATTCGGTTGCCTGGTTACATATTAAAGGTGATTGTAAAGATGGCTATGCCGATGGAGAGGGAGAGGCGAAAAGTGTCAATGGCAAGCGACACTATCTGGGCATGTTTGAAGACGGCGCTTTTTCTGGAGACGGTTATTATGACTGGGGCAATGGCATAACTTATCGAGGTGAATTTCAGGAAAGCAGCAAGAATGGCGAAGGGACACTTAACTTTCCTGATCAACAAAAATACAGTGGCCAGTTTGAGAATAATCGCTATCATGGAAATGGTGAATACACTGAGGCTAATGGTTCAAAATATATTGGCGAATTCGAGTCAGGAAAATTTCATGGAAAGGGAGTATATACCTGGATAAATGGCGATATCTATGATGGCACATTCAGTACGAATCTAATGTCTGGTGAAGGCGTTTATACCGATGCCAATGGTGAACAATATGTCGGGCATTTTTCTGATAACAAGAAAAATGGTACAGGCACCTACAGCTGGCCCAGTGGTGATAAATACACGGGGCAGTTTAAAGATGAAAAAATGAATGGCGAGGGCGAGTATGTCTATGCAGACGGCTCGAGCTATATCGGCGAATTTAAAAATGGACTTAAACATGGTAACGGTACCCTGAATAAGGACGGTGAAGAGATCAATCAGCAGTGGCTTAATGGAGAAAAAATAAAAGACCAATAGTCACTGCTGTCCCACTAACGCCGCGCCAACAATAATGACAGTTGTGGCGATAAACCTAGGGTCGGACCACCGCAACATATTGATATAGCAACAAACTACTCCAATAAAACTGTATTTTCACCGCTTAAAACGCTCATTTCATAGTCCAAATGAGCAATGTAAGGCACAACGGGTTCTTTCAGAGCATAAGCATCATTACCTGTTACCACTAACTTGTTTCGACCTGTTATACCAAGTTCCATCTTAATATTTTCAACATAATCTTTATGACCAACTGCAAGGTTTTGTGACCAGGCAAGATCACGCCGTAATAGTGTTGACTTGAGTTCATTTTCAACCCAACCTTGGTGAATTAACTGGCATTGTTCAATACTATTAGTACCCAATAATTCAGATAATGCCTTTCTATCAATCACAGCATAACGTTGTGGTGGTGATTGAATTTCACAATAACCACTGCAAGGCCAATCACCAGGATGTGAAACCGCACCTGCACGCACCATGTTTAAATCGATATACACCATACAACGAGCCAGATATTTATCTGAATCAACAGCCGTAGCATGATAACGATCTTCCCAAAACGCACCCTTCCGACCTTTTCGCAGATTGTATTCCTGAGCAGTACGACCAGCTATTAATTGCATACTTTTAGCAATCTCACCGTTGCCGCAATCACGAACTAATAGATGTATATGATTTGAAGTGACAACATAATTAAAAACACAAAGACCAAATCGTTTCTTAGCCTCAAATAACCAGTACCGCCATCGCTGACGATCTTTAGAAAACTTCAGTAAGAAATCTTTTTGATGACAACGGTGAGTAATGTGCCAGACATGGCCGGGTAAAAAATGACGATTCGCGCGAGGCATAATGCTTTCTCCTTAAAGTCGTGTTTTCTTCCATAAAATGAGGCGTTTAAGCCTTTAATACAGCACTATATTAAACAGTTTTAGTTATTAATCAATGAGTTGTGTTGGTCCGACCCGTATAGTCGTTTAGCTGCTACGCTTGAGTTAAATTAAAGAAATAATAGGTGGGTAAAAGTTATGGTTTACGTCAAAAGAATCCTTCTGGATGTGCT
>JBEQLM010000017.1:0-15063 GCA_040325975.1 Gammaproteobacteria bacterium
TCTGCACGCGCAACGTCGTTATGCCAACGGCGAAGAGCGTTGCATTGCTTGCAAGCTGTGTGAAGCGGTGTGTCCGGCACTGGCGATTACTATTGATGTAGCAGAGCGTGAAGATGGTTCGCGTCGAACTACTCGCTATGATATTGATTTGTTTAAATGTATTTATTGCGGTTTCTGTGAAGAAGCCTGTCCGGTAGATGCCATTGTTGAAACGCATATTTATGAGTATCACTTTGAAGAAAGAGGCGCTCAAATTATGACTAAGGATAAGCTGCTGGAAATCGGTGATAAGTATGAAACTGAAATTGCAGCCAATAGAGCCGCTGACGCGAAGTATAGATAATTATGACTTTTATTGATTTTAGTTTTTACTTATTCGCTAGCATACTGATTGGCGCCGCATTGGGTGTGATTACTGCACGTAATCCAGTGCACTCTGTCTTATCATTGGTGCTTGCGTTTTTTGCCTGTTCTGCGTTGTGGATTTTGCTTGAGGCAGAATTCCTCGCCATCGCACTGGTACTGGTTTACGTTGGAGCGGTGATGGTGTTGTTCCTGTTTGTGGTGATGATGCTGGATATTAACGTTGAACAGATGCGTAAGGGTTTTGTACGGTATCTACCTGTGGGTGCTTTGGTTGCATTAGTACTGGCTGCGCAGATGATTTGGGTAGTCGGTCCGGTCGGTCCAGATATTTTAGCTGACGAATCATTGCAGCAATCTGTGCGACATGATGCGGACTACAGCAATACTAAAGAGTTGGGACGTATTTTATATACTGAATACGTGCTGCCATTTGAAATTGCATCCGTGATTTTACTGGTTGCGATTGTCGCGGCTATTTCGCTGACTTTACGTCGTCGTCCTAAGACCAAATATCAGTCGCCGAGTAAACAGGTGAAAGTGAAGCGTAACGACCGTTTACGTATTGTGAAAATGGATGCCGAGGCGAAGGAGTAATTATTATGCTTAGCGTATCCCTATCGAGTTATTTGACGTTAGCAGCTATTTTGTTCGCTATCAGTATTGCCGGCATTTTCCTTAACAGAAAAAACATCATCGTGCTGTTAATGTGTGTTGAGCTGATGTTGTTGGCTGCCAATATTAACTTCATCGCGTTCTCGCATTATTTAAATGACACAGCCGGTCAAATATTTGTCTTCTTTATATTAACCGTTGCCGCTGCCGAAGCCGCGATTGGTTTAGCTATATTGGTGGTGCTGTTCCGTAATCGTCGTAGCATCGATGTCGATCAACTCAATGAGATGAAGGGTTAGTATGGAATCGTTATATCTAGCCATACCGCTGGCTTCTCTTCTGGGTGCAATTATCGCTGGATTTTTTGGTGGTTCTGTTGGCCGTAAGGGCGCGCATACCGCCACTATTCTCGGTGTGGGTACTTCCTTTGTGCTGGCTTTGTTGGCATTAAATCATCACGTCTTTAATGAGGCCCCGGCTTACAATGCCACTGTTTATACCTGGATGATTTCTGAAGGTATGATTTTTGAAATCGGCTTCCTGATTGATAATTTAACCGTCATGATGATGGCTGTAGTCACAGGTGTCTCCTTAGCGGTGCACGTCTACACCATCGGTTACATGGCTGACGATGAACATAACTGGCCGAAAGATTCTTTGGCGGGTCATAACTCTTATCAGCGATTCTTTAGTTATATATCGCTGTTTACTTTCTCCATGCTGATGCTGGTGATGTCCAATAACTTCCTGCAATTGTTCTTTGGCTGGGAAGCGGTAGGTCTGGTTTCTTATTTGTTGATTGGTTTCTGGTCAGTTCGCCCGACTGCGGTCTATGCCAACATGAAAGCCTTTCTGGTCAACCGTGTTGGTGACTTTGGTTTTATCCTGGGTATTGCCGCCGTCGTCATGTATACCGGATCGCTGGATTATTACGAAGTCTTCGCTAAAGTCGATGGCCTGTCGTCACAGACCATGAGTCTTTTTCCTGGTGTTGACTGGAATGTGATTTCAGTAATTTGTATTTTGTTATTCATCGGTGCCATGGGTAAATCAGCGCAAGTACCATTGCACGTCTGGTTGCCGGATTCGATGGAAGGTCCAACACCTATTTCTGCTTTGATTCATGCTGCGACCATGGTGACTGCGGGTATCTTTATGGTGGCACGTATGTCACCGATGTTTGAATACTCGGATGCGGCCTTGAGTTTTGTTATGGTGATTGGTGCGATTACCGCCTTCTCCATGGGACTGATTGGCGTGGTGCAAAACGACATCAAACGCGTAGTGGCTTATTCAACACTTTCGCAGCTGGGTTATATGACGGTGGCACTGGGTGCTTCGGCTTATTCGGTAGCCGTGTTCCATTTGATGACCCATGCCTTCTTCAAGGCGTTATTGTTCCTGGCTGCGGGTTCGGTGATTATCGCCATGCATCATGAGCAGGATATGCGCAAGATGGGTGGTTTGAAAAAATATCTGCCGATTACTTATTGGACATCATTAGTCGGTTCATTAGCTTTGATTGGCTTCCCCGGTACTTCAGGATTCTTCTCCAAAGATTCAATTATTGAAGTCGTGCATCATTCGAATATTGCAGGTCATGAAATTGCTTATTATGCGGTGTTGGGTGGCGTGCTTATTACTGCATTCTATACATTCCGTATGTTCTTCATGGTGTTCCACGGCGAAGAGCGCATGGATCAGCACACTAAAGATCATTTGCATGAGCCAGCTAAGGTCGTCACCTATCCATTGATTGCACTGGCAATTCCATCGGTCATCATTGGTGCGATGACGATTAAGACCATGGTGTTCGGCGATTATTTTGGCGATGCTATATTTATCAGTGAATCACACAATGCACTGGCTAAATTTAGTGAAAGTTTTCATGGTGTCTGGGGTTTTGTTGAACACGGTTTCAAAGGCCCCGCTTTGTACTTTGCAGCCGTTGGAGTGATTGCTGCCTGGTGGATGTACATCTTGCAGCCGGGTAGTGCGGGCTTCTTTGTGAAGAAATTATCGTGGTTACACAAGCTGTTAGATAACAAATATTACATTGATGATTTTAATGCATGGGCCTTTGGCGCTGGTAGTCGTGGTCTGGGTGATCGTTTGTGGAAGTTTGGTGATATTGCAGTTATCGACGGTTTCTTCGTCAATGGTTCAGCAAAAGTTGTTTACTGGTTCGCTGGTATTGCCAGAAAAGTACAAACAGGTCTGCTCTATCACTATGCCTTTGCCATGATTATTGGTGTGCTGGCGCTGCTTACTACGTTTGTCATACTTTAATTTTATTTAGAATTTAGACAGGTTACTGAAAAGGGTTTTATATGTTTGCCGACTGGCCATTACTTAGTCTCACAGTTTGGGTGCCTATATTAGGCGGCGTCGCCGTATTGTTGCTTGGCGACAAGGGTAATGCTGCGGGCGTTCGTCGTCTGGCATTAACTGTTGCGATTGTTACCTTCCTGTTGAGTTTGGGTCTGTATACCGGATTTGATTCCAGCACTGCTGAGATGCAGTTTGTCGAGCGACACGAGTGGATTTCTGCGTTTAATATTTTCTATCATCTGGGCATCGATGGTATTTCCATGCCGTTGATTATCCTGACCACGTTCACCATGATTTTGACCATTGCTGCGGCCTGGGAAGTGATCCAGAAAAAACCGGCGCAGTATCTGGCGGCTTTTTTGATTATGGAAGGTTTGATGATTGGCGTATTTGCGGCGCTGGATTCGATTCTGTTTTACGTGTTCTGGGAAGGTATGTTAGTACCGATGTTTATTCTTATCGGTGTTTGGGGCGGTGAACGTAGAGTTTATGCCACTATCAAGTTCTTTATTTATACCTTCATCGGTTCAGTGTTCATGCTGATCGCGCTCATCTATATGTATTACCAGGGTGGCAGTTTCGCTATTCTTGATATGCATACCTTGAAGCTGACAATGGATGAACAGTTATTAATCTTTATCGCTTTCCTCATGGCCTTTGCGGTGAAAGTACCGATGTGGCCTGTGCATACCTGGTTGCCGGATGCTCACGTAGAAGCGCCCACAGGTGGTTCGGTGATACTGGCAGCGATCATGCTGAAAATCGGTGGTTACGGTTTCCTGCGTTTCAGCTTACCAATTACACCCGATGCCAGTCATGCGCTGGACTGGTTAATTATTACCATGTCATTAGTGGCCATTGTTTATATCGGTTTTGTTGCGCTGGTGCAGAAAGACATGAAAAAGCTGGTGGCTTATTCATCGATTGCACACATGGGTTTTGTGACTCTGGGCATGTTCGTGGTTTTCCAGATTTGGGAGAATCCAGCTAATCTTGATCATAGCGGCGCAGCCTTAGCGGTTGAGGGTGCGATGATCCAGATGATTTCACATGGCTTTATTTCTGGCGCTATGTTCCTCATGATTGGTGTACTTTACGACCGCATGCACACCCGTAATATTCAGGATTACGGCGGTGTGGTAAATACCATGCCGATCTTTGCCGCCTTTGCTGTTTTCTTCTCCATGGCGAATGCAGGTCTGCCCGGCACTTCAGGTTTTGTCGGTGAGTTCATGGTGATTATCGCCAGCTTCCACGCCAACTTCTGGTATGCCTTCCTGGCAGCAACTACATTGATATTGGGCGCAGCTTACACCCTGTGGATGGTGAAACGTGTTTTCTACGGTGAAGTGGCTAACGACAATGTGCGTGCTTTGAAAGACCTGAGTCGGCGTGAATTTGCGATTATGTTAACCCTGGCAATAGCCGTATTGGCGATGGGCCTGTGGCCTGCGCCAGTGGTTGAAGTGATGCACGTTACGATTGAAAACTTATTGCAGCATATTGCTGTTCCAAAAATATAAATACGCTGGTTACCACCTGGACAAAGGTTATTCAATGACACTCGAATCACTCAATTACTTAATTGCATTGCCGGAAATTTTTCTGCTCGGCATGGCCTGCCTTGTGCTGATTGTTGATGTCTTTATCAGCGACGCTAAACGCGATTTTAGTTATTATCTTGCTCAGCTGGCTTTGCTGGGTACTTTTGTACTAGTCATGAATGGGCAGGGCGATGGACGGGAAGTCGCTTTCAATGGCATGTTTGTGCAGGATGCTCTATCGCTGGTACTGAAGTCATTTATTTTAGCGCTGTCTTTTGCTGCTTTTGTCTATTCCAGAGACTACCTGAAAGATCGCAATATTTTTAAAGGTGAATACTACGTGCTGGGTTTGTTTGCTGTGCTCGGTATGATGCTGATGGTGTCGGCAAATAATTTATTGATGATTTATCTGGGTCTGGAATTATTGTCATTATGTCTATATGCCATGGTCGCTTTCAATCGTGATAATGGTAATGCCTCAGAAGCGGCGATGAAATACTTTGTCCTCGGTGCCATCGCCTCCGGTATGTTGCTCTACGGCATGTCGATTCTGTATGGCCTGTCAGGCAGTCTGGTGATTTCAGATATTGCGCTAGCAGTTAGTGAGGCGGGTGATTCGCGTATTGGTATGGTGTTTGGCCTGGTCTTCATACTGGTCGCTTTGGCATTCAAGCTAGGCGCTGTGCCATTCCACATGTGGGTGCCTGATGTGTATCAGGGCTCGCCTACTGCGGTGACCGTATTTATTGGTACTGCGCCCAAGTTAGCTGGTTTTGCCATGATCATTCGTTTGCTGGTTGAAGCCATGGGTGATTTGCAGGCTGATTGGCAGCAGATGCTAATTATTCTTTCAGTTTTGTCGATGGCGACGGGTAATGTCATTGCTCTTGCACAAAGCAACATTAAACGTATGTTGGCCTATTCAACCATTTCACATGTTGGCTTTATCCTGCTCGGTCTTCTGGCTGGAACTCAGGAAGCATATGCTTCTGCTATGTTTTACACTATTACCTACGCGCTGATGTCCTTAGGGGCATTTGGTATTATCATGTTGCTGGCGCGTAAGGGCTTTGAAGCTGAAAATTTGGATGACTTCAAAGGCCTGAATCAACGTAGCCCCTGGTTCGCCTTCCTGATGTTGATCCTGATGCTGTCGATGGCAGGGGTTCCGCCCACCGTCGGCTTCTGGGCAAAACTGGCCGTGCTGCAAATGGTTGTACAGATGGATATGGTCTGGTTGGCACTGGTCGCCGTATTCTTCTCGATTATTGGCGTCTTCTACTATCTGCGTGTGATCAAAGTCATGTATTTTGATGAGGTAGTTGATGATCAGCCACTGAGCTGTGGCCGTGATATGCAAATCACATTGAGTACAAATGCACTGCTGGTACTAGCTCTGGGTCTCTATCCTGCGAGCCTGATGTCTCTGTGTTTGTCGGTATTTATTTAATTAGCTTTTAAATACCTCCATTTGGTCAAGTGGGCTTGCATTCATAGTGCTAAGTCCGTATTATCTGCGCCGTCGTTGCGGGGTGGAGCAGTCTGGCAGCTCGTCGGGCTCATAACCCGAAGGTCGTAGGTTCAAATCCTGCCCCCGCTACCAGTTTTTATAAATGGTGCGTGTTTATCTGTACGGAGATGCCTGAGATTGATGGTCTTAAGGTGTGCATTGTTGCCAGAAGTTTTTGGAAAAGCTCCGTTTACGGGGCTTTTTTGTTGGTGGTAAAAAAGTTTTTATCACATTTTATTTGCTGTAATGATTGGAAAATAATGTATGCAACGTAGTGTGTCTCATTTGTGGGAGTTGTTTGAGCCTGTTATAGAAGACATGGGTTATGAGTTGATAGAAATCGAATATCACCCTAATCCAAACTATGGTGTTTTGCGTTTGTATATTGATAAGGAAGCGGGCATTCTGGTTGAAGACTGTTCTGCGGTAAGTCGACAGATCAGCGCGATACTGGATGTTGAAGATCCTGTGCCGGGTAAGTTTAATCTGGAAGTTTCATCACCAGGTATGGATAGACCTTTACGACGTGTTGAAGATTTCCAGCGTTTTATCGGTGAAGTAGCCAGAGTTAAAACCAGTATGGTTTTCGAAGGCCAACGAAATTTTAAAGGTCGTATAAGCGGCGTTGAAGATGATTTAGTCATCATTGAATGTGAAAATAAAGAGGTACGTTTGCCTGTCACTGCTATCGACAAGGCTAGACTGGTACCTGATTTTGATAAGAAATAGTGAGGTTTACATAACATGAACAAGGATATCCTCTACGTTGCTGATGCAGTGTCGAATGAAAAAGGTATCGACAAAGAGATCATCTTCGAGGCTATTGAAGCAGCGTTGGCTTCGGCTACGCGCAAGAAAAGTGGTAAAGAAATTGAAGTTCGTGTTGATATTGACCGTGAGACCGGTGACTACGATACATTTAGACGTTGGTTAGTTATTGCGTCTGACGAGCCGATGGAGAGCCCACTTTCAGAAATCACCATCGAAGCTGCGCAAGTTGATGAACCTGAGATTCAGCTCGGTGAATACGTAGAAGATGAGATAGATTCTGTTGAATTTGGTCGTATTGCTGCTCAAACTGCAAAACAGGTTATCGTACAGAAAGTTCGTGAAGCAGAGCGTTCACGTGTTGTTGAAGCCTATAAAGATCGTGAAGGCGAACTGGTAATGGGTACAGTGAAACGCGTAGAGCGCGGCAATGTGCATCTGGATCTGGGTGATAATGTTGAAGCATTCATTCCACGAGAAGATATGATTCCCCGTGAGGCGGTTCGGCCGGGTGATCGTCTACGTGGTTATCTTCGCGAAGTGCGTGCCGAGATTCGTGGGCCACAGTTATTTGTTAGTCGTACTGCGCCTGAATTTTTGGTTGAGTTGTTCAAGCTCGAAGTACCAGAAGTCGATCAGAATTTAATTGAAATTATTGGTGGTGCTCGCGATGCGGGTTCACGTGCAAAAGTGGCGGTGAATTCACTTGACGCAAGACTCGATCCCATCGGTGCCTGTGTTGGTATGCGTGGTTCACGTGTGCAGTCTGTTTCCAATGAATTGGCTGGCGAGCGTGTTGATATTATTTTGTGGGATGAAAATCCTGCGCAGTTCGTGATAAACGCCATGTCTCCGGCAGAAGTGACATCTATTGTTGTTGATGAAGAATCTCACAGCATGAATGTGGCGGTTGAAGAAGATAAGTTAGCTATGGCTATTGGTCGTGGCGGACAGAATATTCGTCTGGCCAGTGAGTTAACCGGATGGGAGCTCAATGTCATGACTGAGAAAGAGGCCGAAGATAAGAGCGAAGAAGAAAGTTCTAAGTATCTTCAGGTTTTTGTTGAGCAACTGGATGTGGATGCTGAATTAGCAGAGATTTTGGTTGCAGAGGGTTTCACCACTATTGAAGAAGTGGCGTATGTGCCTGAGCATGAGTTGTTAGCTATTGAAGAATTCGATGAAGAAATTGTTGCTGAATTGCGTAATCGCGCCAGTGACTATTTGCTGACTCAGGCGATCATGACTGAAGAAGTGCTTGAAGAACACAAGCCTGCTGAAGACTTGCTCAACATGGATGGCATGGATCAGGAAACCGCTAATCGCTTTGCTGCAATTGGTGTTTGTACAATGGAAGATTTAGCAGAACAATCCATTGATGAATTAATGGTGGTTGATGAGATGGACGAAGAACGTGCATCGGCTTTGATCATGACTGCTCGCGCTCCCTGGTTTGAAGCCGAGGAAAAATAGGTACTGAGGCAAATATGGCAGAAGTAACAGTAAAACAACTTGCAGACGTCGTCGGAACTCCGGTTGAACGACTTCTTGTTCAAATTAAAGAAGCTGGTCTGAAAGCAGACAGCGCTGATGCCTTGATTTCGGATCAAGACAAGCGGCAGCTGCTGGATTACTTACGTGGACAACACGGTAAGGGTGCTGCGAGTGGTGAAGAAAAACCTCGCAAGATTACGCTTAAGCGTAAATCAGTCACTGAGATTAAAGCCAGCGGTGGTGCCAGTCGAGGTAGAACTGTTGCTATTGAAGTCAGAAAAAAACGTACGATTACAAAACCAGGTGATGTTGTAGAAGCACCTGTTGTTGAAGCGGCTGTAGCAGCTACCAAGCCAAAAGAGCTGGAAGCTTTAGAACAGCTACGTGCAGATCAGGCTAAACGTGAATTAGAGCGTGATCAGGAGCAGAGTAAAATTCGTGCTCGCACCGAGAAACGACAACAGGAAGATGATGACCAACAAGCCAGGATTGCAGCGGCAAAACAGAAAGCTGAGGCCGAAGTTGAAGTTATAGTAGAGCCAGAAAAAGAACCTGCTAAAGTTAAAGAAGAGCCCAAAGCGGCTGCGCCAGCAACTCCAGCTGCCGCCCAGGCCGAAAGTGCCCGACGCGGTAAGGGTGGTAAAAAACCAGCTAAATACGGTCGCTCTGAGTTGCACGTATCTACCAGTCAAAGCGGAAAACGTAAGAAAAAGAAAGGCAAATACCAGTCACAACGAGTGGTGGCAGAAACACGTCATGGTTTCGAAATGCCAGTTGAGCGGGTTATTCACGAAGTCAATATTCCTGACACCATTACTGTTGATGAATTAGCCAAGCGCATGTCTATGAAGGCTGGCGATTTGATTAAAGAGTTGATGAAAATGGGCGTGATGGCGACCATCAATCAGGTTGTCGATCAGGATACAGCGGCGCTAGTAGTCGAAGAACTTGGTCATAAAGTTGTTACTATCAATGAAGATGATCGTGAAAATGAGTTGTTGGCTAGAGATGGTCATGAGTTTGAAGATCATCCAAGAGCACCAGTAGTGACTATTATGGGTCACGTTGATCATGGTAAAACATCGCTGCTCGATTATATCCGTGAATCAAAGGTTGCTACTGGCGAAGCCGGTGGCATTACTCAGCATATCGGTGCTTATCACGTAGAAACCGACAAGGGCATGATTACCTTTCTTGATACACCAGGACATGCTGCTTTTACCAGCATGCGTGAACGTGGTGCTAATGCAACCGACATCGTGATTCTGGTTGTGGCGGCAGACGATGGTGTTATGCCTCAGACAATCGAAGCGGTGCAACACGCCAAAGCGGCGGGTGTAACCATCATTGTTGCGGTTAATAAAATTGATAAAGAAGGTGTTGATCCCGAACGCGTTAAAAATGAATTGGGCAACTATGAAGTTATTCCTGAAGCATGGGGTGGCGAAAATGTATTTGTTAATGTTTCTGCCAAAACAGGTGAGGGCGTTGATGACTTATTAGACGCGATATTGTTGCAGTCTGAATTAATGGAGTTAAAAGCGCATTCTGAAGGCCTGGCCAACGGTGTTGTGTTAGAGGCGAGTCTTGATAAAGGTCGTGGTGTAACAACAACAGTGCTGGTGCAGCAGGGTACGCTGAAAAAAGGCGATATTATTCTTGCGGGTGAAGAATTTGGCCGTGTCCGTGCCATGTTTGATGAACATGGTAAGGAAGTACAAAGTGCCGGCCCTTCTATTCCGGTTGCGGTGATAGGTTTGTCTAAAACACCGAGTGCTGGTGATGATGTGCTAGTGGTTGAAGACGAACGTGCAGCTAGAGAAGTGACCGACACACGCCGTCAAAAAGCGCGTGATTTACGTCTTGCTGGCCAGCAACAAGCTAAACTGGATTCTTTGTTCGATAGAATGAAGTCTGGCGAAGTCAGCAAGTTGAATATTTTGCTGAAGGCAGATGTTCAGGGCACATTAGAAGCGATTAAAGAGGCCTTGTTTAAACTCACGGCTGAAAATGACGAAGTCGATGTTGTCATTATTGGCTCAGGTGTTGGTGGTATTAATGAAACAGACATTAGTCTGGCTGCGGCTTCTGATGCGATTGTGCTTGGCTTTAATGTACGGGCTGATGCAACCGCACGAACTTCAGCCGCAGAGCGCGGTGTCGACGTAAATTATTACAGCGTGATCTACGAGTTAATCGACGAAGTGAAAAAAGCTTTGGTTGGTATGTTGAAACCAGAATACCGTGAACAGATTACCGGTCTTGCAAAAGTTCAGGAAGTTTTCCGTTCACAGCAGTTGGGACAGGTTGCTGGTTCACTGGTAACAGAAGGTACGATTAAGCGTTCACAACCTATTCGCGTTCTGCGTGATAACGTTGTTATCTTTGAAGGTGAACTGGAATCCCTGCGTCGCTTTAAAGATGATGTTCAGGAAGTCAAGAGTGGTACTGAATGTGGTATCGCTGTGAAGAATTACAACGACGTGAAAGCCGGCGATCAAATTGAAGTATTTGAGCGTGTCGAGGTTGAGCGTACGCTCTAACGAATCTGAATGCCAAGAGAATTTTCCCGCAGCCAGCGTATGGCGGAACAGATTCGTCGTGATCTCGCTGAGATTGTTCGCGACGAATTAAAAGATCCGCGTATGGGCTTTCTTTCTTTTTCAGCAGTTAAGCTAAGCCGTGATCTCAGCAGTGCTGTGATTTACTGCTCGGTGATGGAAGAAGATAAACAGGTTGAAACGCTGGCAACGTTGAATCGTGCCATGGGCTTCTTGCGCAGTAAGTTAGCCTCCAGAATGCGTTCGCGTACCGTGCCAATACTGAAATTCATCAACGATGAAAGTATGACCCGCGGTGCGGCGATGGAAACTTTGATTCGTAAGGCGATTAACCAGGATGAATCGAAGTCAGTTGATGAGGATAATGAAGGCGCCGATCCTGATAGCAACAATGAAAACAAAAAGGGCTAGGTAAAGAATGTCCAGACGTAAACGCAAGGGGCGTCCTGTAGACGGGGTCCTGTTGCTGGATAAGCCTTTAGGTATTAGTTCCAACAGCGCACTACAGCAAGTAAAGAATTTATACGGCGCAGCCAAAGCTGGCCACACGGGTAGTCTTGATCCATTAGCGACCGGCATGTTGCCGATCTGTTTTGGTGAGGCGACAAAGATTTCTGCTTTTCTACTCGATGCTGACAAGCGATATCGTTTTACCTGTCAGTTAGGCACGACCACCAGTACCGGCGATGCCGAAGGTGAAGTGCTCGAAACTCGTGATTGTTCGAAAATCAAGAGGGCAGATGTTGAGCGTGTACTTCCTGATTTTATCGGCGACATCGATCAGATACCGCCGATGTATTCAGCTTTGAAACACAATGGAGAGCGCTTATATAAATTGGCCAGAGAAGGCATTGAAGTCGAACGTAAGCCACGCACTATCACCATTTACGACATCATCTTGCATTCTCTTGAAGGTGATCTTCTCGATCTGGAAGTGCAGTGTTCTAAAGGCACCTATGTACGCACTCTGGCAGAAGATATTGGTGAAGTACTGGGTTGTGGTGCGCACGTCACGAAGTTGCGACGTTTGAGCGTCGGTCCGTACGAAGGTGAAATGGTCACCGCCGAACAGTTACATGAATTATTCGATCCGAGCAGAGAAGCGCTGGATCAGATTTTATTGCCCATCGAAAGTGGTGTGGCAGATTGGCCGGATGTGCATTTAGGTGCAGATGCGTCTTTTTATGTGGGGCAGGGGCAGCCAGTTTTAGTGCCTAATGCGCCAACTGAGGGCTGGGTAAGGATCTATGACCAGCAAAAATTTCTAGGTGTCGGTGAAGTTCAGGATGATGGCCGGATAGCACCACGAAGAATGATTCAGGCACCAGCCTGACAGCCGGGGAATCTATTGTGAGACTATGCTTTTGCATAGGCTTAATAAGTGATAAAATCCCCCACCTTTTAGCGACTACAAGATACAGTTTTTTGGAGAAGATATGTCATTATCAACAGTAGAAAAAGCCGAAGTTGTTGGAAAATTCCAACAAAAACAAGGCGATACAGGTTCACCTGAGGTTCAGGTTGCGTTATTAACAACACGTATTGTTCAGCTTACTGAGCACTTTAAAGAGCACAAACATGACCACCATTCACGTCGTGGTTTGTTAAAAATGGTTAATCAGCGTCGTAAATTGCTAGATTACCTCAAAGGTAAAAATCAGCAACGCTATTTAGATTTGATTGCTAGCCTGGGCTTACGTCGATAAAAAAGACGAAAGATCTGTGGTAGTAACGGCGAGGCGAAACGGTCAAGCCATAACCTAAGCATTGGGAAATAATAAAGTGATACCAACACCTATTAAAAAAGAATTTAAATACGGCGAACACACAGTAACACTGGAAACAGGTGAAATTGCACGCCAGGCATCGGCTGCAGTGATGGTGCGTATCGCGGATACTGTCGTATATGTAACAGCTGTTCTTATGAAGGATGCTGATCCCTCCAAGGATTTCTTCCCAATGACCGTTAACTACCAGGAGCGTACTTATGCTGCTGGTAAAATTCCAGGTGGTTTTTTCCGTCGTGAAGGTCGCCCTTCAGAAGGCGAGACACTGACTTGTCGTCTTATCGATCGCCCTATCCGTCCTTTATTTCCTAAAGGCTTCAAAAACGATACACAAATAGTCGCTACTGTTGTATCTGTGTGTGATGAGGCTGATCCTGAAATTGCTGCCATCATTGGTGCTTCTGCTGCAATGTCATTGTCAGGCGCGCCATTTGCTGGTCCTTTGGGCGCGGCACGTGTTGGTTATAAAGATGGTAGTTATATCTTAAATCCATCAAAAGCAGAGCTTGAAGAGTCTGATCTGGATTTAGTTGTCGCTGGTACTAACGAAGCCGTGTTGATGGTTGAGTCTGAAGCCAAGATGCTGTCAGAAGACGTTATGCTGGGTGCCGTCATGTTTGGTCACGAGCAAATGCAGGTTGTTATCACTGCTATCAACGAATTGAAAGCTGAAGTAGGCGTTGAAGATTGGAACTGGACTGCAGCACCTGTTGATGAAGCTTTAGCTACTAAGGTTGCAGAAACTTCTACAGCAGCAATTACTGATGCTTACCAAATTGCTGATAAATTGCTGCGTCAGGATGCTGTTAAGGCTGCACGTAAAGCGGCGGTTGAAGCACTGGCTGCGGCAGAAGGCGAAGAAGGCTGGAGTAGAACTGATATTTCTGATGCCTTCGGCAAACTTGAAAAGAAAGTAGTACGTGGACGTATTATTTCAGGTGAAAAACGTATCGATGGTCGTTCTGGTAGTGATGTTCGTCAGATCACTGTTCGTACCGGTGTTTTACCTCGTACCCATGGTTCAGCTCTGTTTACACGTGGCGAAACTCAGGCCCTGGCAGTAACAACACTGGGTACTGCGCGTGATGCACAAATTATTGATGCACTGGGTGGTTCATACCGCGAACCGTTCATGTTTCACTACAATTTCCCACCTTCCTGTGTTGGTGAAACTGGCATGGTAGGTAGTCCAAAACGTCGTGAGATTGGTCATGGTCGTTTAGCAAAACGTGGTGTTCTGGGTGTTATGCCTTCAGAAGAAGAATTCCCATACACCATTCGCGTTGTTTCTGAGATTACAGAATCTAACGGTTCAAGCTCGATGGCTTCGGTTTGTGGTGCAAGCTTGTCATTGATGGATGCAGGCGTGCCTATTAAAGCACCGGTTGCTGGTATTGCCATGGGTCTGATCAAGGAAGGCGATAAGTTTGCAGTCCTGTCTGACATCCTTGGTGACGAAGATCATCTTGGTGATATGGATTTTAAAGTAGCTGGAACTACTGATGGTATCTGTGCATTGCAGATGGATATCAAAATTACCGGTATCACCCATGAAATCATGGAGCAGGCGCTGACTCAGGCAAAAGAAGGCCGTAACTTTATTCTCGGCGAAATGGCTAAGGTTATTTCTGAAACTAATACCGAGATGTCACAGTTTGCACCTCGCTACCTGACTATCAAAATCAACCCTGACAAGATTCGTGATGTCATCGGTAAAGGTGGCGCAATGATTCGCTCATTGACCGAAGAAACTGGCGCGATGATTGATATCGATGATGAAGGTAACGTTAAGATTGCATCTAGCGACTTGGCTGCTGCTGAAAAAGCCCGTTCACGTATCGAAGAAATTACTTCAGATGCAGAAGTTGATGGTATCTATAACGGTACGGTTAAGAAGATCATGGACTTCGGTGCCTTTGTTGAAATCCTGCCAGGTAAAGATGGCCTGGTTCATATTTCACAGATTTGCGAAGAGCGAGTTGATAAAGTCAGCGACAAACTCTCTGAAGGCGACAGCGTTAAAGTTAAAGTGCTGGAAATCGACCGTCAGGGCCGTATTCGTCTTAGCATGAAAGCAGTTGATGAGGTAG
>JBEQLM010000180.1:0-3988 GCA_040325975.1 Gammaproteobacteria bacterium
AGACATTATGAAAAAAACATTCAAATTAACCCATGACAAGCTAACTCTTCCAAGGCTTGTTGAATCAATTAAGCATGAAGTTAAAAAATATATAAAAAGAGAGCGTCGAAGAGCTATACCTGAAGATGCTGATTATTGGGGTTTTGACTGTCGCTTCGGTGTTGACGAGGAAAGCAGTGAGATTATCCATCTGTCCGAGATTAATAAATCGATTAGTTGTGCGGAGGCTGAACAGCTTGAAAGCTTTTATCTGGAAATCATGGCTAAGCCCTGTCGCCGTGGAAAAACACCAGAGGAAGAAATAAAACCTGATACAGAAGGTGATTGATTTTGATGTTATTAAATACTGTGGTTTGAGGCTGAATTCAGATGAAAGCAATAGTCTTAACAAGTTACGGATCGCCTGATTTTTTTGAACTGCAAGAAATAGAAAACCCACGCCCAGAGATAATGAAGTCCTGATAAAAGTCCATGCAGTATCTATAAATTCATGGGATTGGGAAATTATGATGGCTAAGTCGTTCGTCAATCGATTAATGACCGGGCTTTTAAAACCAACAAAAATAAAGATAATTGGTTGTGATATAGCTGGCGGGTTGAAGCAGTTGGCAAGAAAGTAAAGCAATTTCAGCAAGGTGATGAGGTATTCGGCGATCTGTCCAGTTGTGGTTGGGGTGGTTTTGCCGAGTATGTATGTGCGCCTGAAAAGGTATTGGCGTTAAAACCAGCCAGTATGACATTCGAACAAGCTGCGGCCGTACCTCAAGCGGGTCTGCTCGCTCTGCAAGGTCTTTATAAGGGACAGATTAAATCAGGACAAAAAGTTTTGATTAATGGTGCGGGTGGTGGTGCTGGTACATTTGCAATTCAAATTGCCAAATCATTCGGTGCTGAAGTGACTGGCGTGGACAGCACGAAGAAGTTGGATACCATGCGGTCGATTGGAGCTGATCATATTATTGATATCACACAAGAAGATTTTACTAACAATGGGCAGCGTTATGATTTAATTCTTGATATTCAGGCACACCATTCAATTTATGATTGCAAACGCGCATTAAGTCCCAGGGGGATTTATGTCCTGGTCGGAGGCTCTGATGCCCAGGCTGGTCGAAGCCATTAAACATGAAGTCAGTAAATATATAAAAAGAGAACGTAGAGGGACTTTGCCTGAAGACGCTGACTGGGATTTTGACTGTCGCTTTGGTGTTGATGAAGACAGCAGTGAGGTTATTCATTTATCCGAGATTAATAAACGGATTAGCTGGGCCGAGTCTGAACAGCTGGAAAGTTTTTATCTGGAAGTGATGGTTAAGCCCTGTCGCCGAGGAAAAACGCCAACGGCAGAGTAGAGTCAGTTAATGCCTGCCATTTCCTCGAGCTGGCTGTACGCAATATCGTATTACATTACGGAGTAAATTTCGTACAGAACACCATGCAATGTCTCTTTGCCAGCAGGTATACGCTCCAACTGTGTATTTTTACCAGGCAATAAAAAACGGCCCGAAAGGGCCGTTTTTTTGTCATGCTTAGTGTGAGTCTTATGCAGATTTACGTCGTGCCATACCTGCTAAGCCCAGTAAGCCAGAACCAAACAACCAGACTGCTGCTGGAACAGGAATGACAGTTGTTGCAACTGAGAAATCTATACTACCACCGGTAATTTTCTTCTCAATCCACGCTATATCTCCATCTGCAGATGTATACGCACTAAGGTTATTTTGTAACTGAAGACCAATATGATTAATACCATCCCAATTTGACCCCGTGAGATCAAAGCTTGTCGCAGCATCCCATGTATGGGTGCTACTATCAATAATTGTAAGATCACCAGTAATGTCTAAATTCTGTTGAACTGATTCACCAAAAAGAATGTTATTCCAGTCATAAATCTTAGACCAACCATCAACATCAACTGTGGAGCCAGCTCCAGTCATCAAATAGTCACCAATTTCTTTAATATTCACCCCGTCAATTTGGTAACCAGACTTAGCAATAACCTGTACAGTGCCGTTATCACTTAAAAGAGCTGTTCCTTCACCATCAACCGATTCAGCGCGAAAATCAGTCGGGAAAGAAACGATACTGTCACCTATAACTTCAACAGTCCCAAACAAACCAATACTGCTAGTTGTACCTGCATATTTAAAAATAACGGTATTTCCTTCACCAATACAATAACCTGCCTCAGAAACACAATCAAAAAGAGCCGCATTGCTAACAGAGCTGATACCTAAAGAAGAAGTTATCAACATAAATTGCTTTATATTTATAAATCTTATATTTTTCATAATCATATTTATTCTCATTTATGCATCTTATGTATCGTTATCATTGCGACAATGCTTATTCAAAATTACAAAAGCAATAATCATACCAATATAATTTATTGCAGGATTTTCAATTAGATAACCAAATATTAGAATTTAATTATTTTTTAACATGTAAAGTATCCCGGCATTTATTGAACGAAATATAATGGAGATGAAGAGCATGGCGTCAGTTCTCTCCGGTACTAGAAGCCTGGAGTTTAGAGCTTCCGAATGTTATCTATTTTCCTTGTTGTCACTAATAAAATTTACAGTTGATTCAATAACGGCCGCATCTCGTAAAATTCGTCGATGACCAAGGCCTGTCGTTTTTATAAATTGAGCTTTGTCCCATGCCTGTGCAATGGCATGACCTTCCTGCCATGGGATATCTGCATCATGAGTATCGTGTATTAACATGCCCGGAATTTTTAGTTGTTTGACTGTATTGATCATAGAAACATCATGCCAGACGGTTTTGCCAAAGTTGGTTTCAAAACGTTGCGTCAGATGGCTTCCTGCCTTTGCAGGTATACGCAAAATACGAATGAATTTTTCTATCAGTCCAAGGGTGTTTGCCGGTGGCGAAATGCTAACAAGACGTTTTGTTTCCAGGCCACGTTGTATTGCAGTTGCTACGCAAGGGCCACCAAAGGAATGGCTAATGACTGCGTCAAATGATCCGAAATGATGTTGCAAAGCGACCAGAGTATCGGCAACCTGGTAAAGATTGGTTTGTTTGCCCGAGCTTTTACCGTGTGCTGGTGCATCAAAACTCAACACGCGGTAGCCTGCGCTTATTAGTGGTTGTACAAATGAGCCCATCTGTGTGCCCCGACCACTCCAGCCATGCACCAGTAACACGGTCGGACCCGATTGCCCCCAGCTAAAGGTGGCGATATTGTTATCGTTGATTTGAATATATTGGATATCAGCAGTATCCAGTGCCTCTTTTTCTGATGCCGGTGTTTTGTGGCGTGTTGGTGTCAGCCATAGTTTGTAGGCGATATGCCCTGCGATGGGTGGAGCCAGACGACCACCGACCTGGAAAGCCAATCGAATCAGCTTCAATATTATTGGGTCAGGCCGCACTTTGGTCGCTTTGTTGCTTGCTGTAGTCTGGCTGGAATTGTTTGGCATATTTATGGCTTCCTTGTTAATACTGATTTGATCTGATTTATTGTGGCTAATTGTAATAGTTGCAAAATGCTACTAAAGCAGAAATAGTTGCGTTTTGCAACTATTAATTTTATAGTTTTATCATGTCAAAAAATAATCTGGATTCATTAAATTGCTCGGTTGCCACTGCACTGGAATTGATTGGGGAAGGCTGGACGATCCTGATTTTGCGTGAAGCCTTCTTCGGCAGCCGCCGATTTGAGGATTTCCAGAAGCATTTGGGTGTTGCCCGCAACATCCTTACTACTCGGCTGAATAAACTCTGTGACAAAGGTATATTGGAGCGCACGCCGATAAAACAAGGCGCGAAACGCCATGAGTACAAACTCACTCCGATGGGGCGTGATTTGCATACGATATTAATTGCATTAACTCAATGGGGTGATCGCTGGCTGCAAACAGATCAAGGTGCACCAGTGAAATTTGTTGAACGAGTTACCGGTGAAGAAATTTCAGATGTAACTATTCTTTCAAAGGATGGACGGGAAATTAAGCCGCGT
>JBEQLM010000181.1:0-3984 GCA_040325975.1 Gammaproteobacteria bacterium
AGAAGCGGTTGAAGGTCCATTTGGTGATCACACAGGTTATTACAATGAAGTCGAAACCTTTCCCGTGTTTACTATCGAGCGCATAACGCACCGTAAAGATCCTATTTATCACAGCACCTATACCGGTCGCCCATCAGATGAACCGGCAGTACTCGGTGTTGCGCTCAACGAAGTCTTTGTGCCGATTTTAAAAAAACAGTTTCCTGAAATTGTTGATTTTTATTTACCACCCGAGGGCTGTTCTTATCGCATGGCTGTGGTCAGTATGAAAAAACAATATCCGGGTCATGCTAAACGTGTGATGATGGGTGTCTGGTCATTCTTACGACAATTCATGTACACCAAATTTGTCATCGTAGTTGATGAAGATATTAATACTCGCGACTGGAATGATGTCATCTGGGCAATGACCACACGCGTTGATCCGGCGCGTGATTTCACCATGATTGAAAACACGCCAATAGATTATTTAGATTTTGCATCACCCGTTTCAGGGTTAGGCTCAAAAGTCGGTATTGATGCTACTAATAAATGGCCAGGTGAAACAGAGAGGGAATGGGGCACACCTATCGTCATGGATGAAAAAGTAAAACAACGTGTTGATGAAATCTGGGACGAACTAAATATTTTCTGATCAGAAAAAAGTGTAAATTAAGCAGATCCCATCAGATGATCGAGCTCATCATCCATATGTAATTCGGTGAGCTCACTAAAACCACCAATCCATTTACCATCGATGGTGATTTGAGGCACGGTACGAGCACCGTTGGTTTTTTCGCTAAATTCTCGACGACCTTCCATATCGGTATCAATACGGACTTCTTCGTAGGCGATATCCCACTTTTTGAGTAGTAGTTTTGTTTTATCGCAAATGGGGCAGGTGCCGGTGCTGAAAACTTTAAGTTGTGCCATGATTGTCTATCCAGTGAACGTTGTTACGGTGAGTCAGTGTATTATAAGTGTTTTCTTTTATACTGAAATAAAAGTACAATGAGAATCTTTTCCATTTAGCCAGAATTTGGACAACAATTTTACATGAGTTATCGCATTTCAGTGCCATCTTCCGGGCACGAATTTACCATAGAAGAGAATGAGACCGTACTGGATGCCGCGCTGCGTCAGGGTATTGGTTTGCCCTATGGTTGTCGAAATGGTGCCTGTGGTAAATGTGCGGGTGATCTGATTGCTGGTAAAGTTGAATATGAAGAAGGGGCTTTGAAAGCGGGTGCCAAAGACCTTTATGACGAAGGAAAGACTTTATTTTGTCAGGCTATGGCCAAGTCAGATCTTGAAATTCAAGTAACAGAAATAACCGAAGGCCAGGAAGTTGAAATAAAAACCCTACCATGTCGCGTTAAAAGAATGGAGCTGCTAACGCATGACATCATGAAAATTGAGCTGAAATTGCCGGAAACTGAACGTATGCAGTTTTTAGCAGGCCAGTATATTGAGATTATTCTTAAAGACGGCAAGCGCCGTGCCTTCTCAATTGCAAATGCGCCGCACGATGATGATTTAATAGAGCTGCATATTCGCCATGTACCGGATGGGCATTTTGGCGATTTTGTTTTTGAAGGCATGAAAGAAAAAACATTACTTAAAATAGAAGGCCCATTAGGTAGTTATTATTTGCGCGAAGAATCGAATCGTCCAGTTATTCTGGTAGGCGGCGGCACCGGTTTTGCTCCTTTGAAGGGCATGCTGGAACATGCTTTTAAAATTGGTCTTGATAAACCCATACATTTATTCTGCGGTGTACGTGCTGTCCGTGATTTATATATGGATGCAATGGTGAAAGCATGGCTTGAGCAACACCCTAATCTGAAATACACAGCCGTACTTTCTCAGCCAGAAGAAGGAGATGATTGGCAGGGAAAGACAGGACATGTTAGCGAAGCTGTTGTAGCTGAATATCCAGATTTGTCTGGATATGATGTCTATCTAAGTGGCCCACCAGCAATGGTCAAATCTGGTATGGATATTTTTTACGCCAGGGGTTTGCCTGAAACTCAGATTTATTCCGATTCTTTTGAATATTCCGATGACGCATTAAATGCCATGGGAATTCAGAAACCTAAATCTTAGGCTCCGTCCGATTGAATGATCTTTAAGGCAGGCTTTTCATCATTGTGTTGAGATGATTCGACCTCAGATTCATTGTCTGATGGCTCGTCATTAATTTCATGTTGTACCGCTTCGACTTCAATTTCCTGAGGTGAAGATTCAATCTCGTGATGGCCTTCTCCAGCTAAACACTCTAAGCCTTGTCGATAATAGGTTTGAGCCTGCTTAGCCTCATCCATGTGTTGTTCTAGAAGTTGCGCCAGTTTTAGATATGTTTCTGGCATGGCATGAATAAAAAGACTGGCTTCGAGGTGACTGCGTGCCTTACCCCATAGTTTTTTATTGAGGCAGAGTTTGCCCAGAGCGAGTAATAGGTGGGCATTGTGCTGGTGGTCTTTTAGCCATGATTCGACTTGTTCTAGTTGTTTATTATCAATAACAACATCCAGTTCTGAATAAAGCACAACCGTAGTTTCTGACCAGTTTGATTTAAGGTGATCACGCAAGACCTGTTCAGCCTGATTTGTGGCATCCAGGTTTAAAAGCAAAAGCGCGTAGTACTCGACAAGTTTGGTATCGGCTTTAAGCTCATTTGGTAACTTGTCCCAGATGGAGGTCAGAGCAGTAAGATCTTTGTTATTAGATTGGTCGTTCAATAAACCATGCCAGGTCTCTAATTCAAGATTGTGGAATTCATCTTTGGATAAAATTTTCTGCTTTTTGGCATCAATGAGTAAAAGTTGTAGATTTTTCCAGTCTGCAAGACGACGGTATGTTTTAAGTAGCAGCTTAATAACATAAGCATGTTTTGGTGAAATTTCATAAAGATGAGTTAAGTTAGCCAGCGCCTGTTCATATTGTTGATGGTTGAGCTGAAGTTCGGCTTTGGTTAAACCGATGGCAATTTCTGCACTAGGCGTCGCTTCATGGGCTTTGCGTAAATAGTCGTCGCGGCGTTCATGCTCACCTTGTTGTTGCGCAGCGCGGGCGACAGAAAGATAGGTTAATAAGACATTGTCGCTGTGCTTGAGTTGCTTGAGCAATAGCTTTTCTGCTTCTGCAAAACGACCTTCAGCGAGTTCAATTAAGCCATGAGAAAGAAGAGTGCGCGAATTAAAGAGAGAAATGAATTTGCGGAGCAGGAAAAAAACTTTTGTTAAGGCCAGCAGGAGAAGAATACCAGCCAGTAGTACAGCGCCTGCAATTAGAAGCGTTGTCTGAAAAGTGTAGTCACCAAGGCCCAGGGTTAGATAGCCAACATCCTGATTTTTAAACATGGTCAAGGCAGAGATGGATGCAATAATGATAAGGATAAGTATGATGAAGCGAGCCATAGTTAGCTATCCATGAAAAATGAAGAGACAGTGATTATCTCAGAAAAGGTCAGGGCTTGGCTAGTCAAACTATCAGGCTGAGAATTCATTAATAAGAGCTTGTAGGCAGGCATCGTCAGTCGCATTACTGGCCTGGATGATACGGCTGAAACCAAGTTGTGCCGCCAGTTTATGTGCACGCTCACCGGGTACAATGATGGGCACAGCGATAAGCAGAGATTTAAAACAATCATCGGTAAGATCAAACAGATTTTGTAAGCCCTGGTTGCTGGTCACGGTTATAACATCTATTTTCTCAAGCTGCTCCTTATTTAGAGTTTCCAGCTGGTTTATTTCGCGACGATAAGTTTCAGCATAGGTGACATTTGCGCCACGCTGAATAAGCGTATTACCGAGCAAATCCCGACCGCCAACACCACGGAATATAACAATTTTTTTACCAGTGATATTGTTTTGATGAAGAAATGAATGTTGAAGCAGCGATTCGGTATTAAATTCATCAGGCACAATTTGAGCCTGATAACCATGTTTGCTTAGCATGGCATCGGTGCTACTACCGATAACAGCAAGTTTAAGGTTTTCAGGC
>JBEQLM010000182.1:0-3950 GCA_040325975.1 Gammaproteobacteria bacterium
ATCAGTCAAGATAATAGCACCTGCGCCAATCACATTTTCCTTCCCAATTTTCACGTTATCTCTAATAGTTGCATTAACTCCAACAAAACAGTATTCACCAACACTTACACTCCCAGAAACCACAACGTGTGATGCCAAAAAACAGTGATTTTCTATTGTTGTATGATGCCCGATATGATTACCACTCCAAAGTATGCAGTTATCACCTATCACAACGAAGGGTTGAATTACATTGTTTTCAAAAATAAAACAATTTTCACCAACTGGAGTATTATAATATGTAGCCTTAGAGCTAATGTAACTCACACACTCATAGCCCTTTGATTTTGCGTCATAAAACTTATGAGCTCTTAATTTATTCACTTTTTTATAACTAATAGGTATGAATAACTTGTATTCATTGGGTGAGTAGACCTCCGTAATACTTTCGTAGGCAACAACTGGCAAATCATGAAATTCATCACATTCTAAAAAATCCTTATCAACTGTAAATGCAACGACCTCATGTTCGCTATCAGTTGTTAAGTAAAAATGCGCTATTTCTGCGATCTGCCCAACTCCAAATATAATTACTTTCGCCATAGCCTCCCCCTCAAGTGAGCTCGTACATATCAAGCATGCCCTGAATGCACTTCACTTCATTAAACATCATCACATCTATAATAGACAAGGACGGTATAAAATCATTTTTAAATTGTTTATATTCACCCATCATTGATTTCAGGAAATTTAGTTTTATACCTTCCTTTTTGAATCGCTCTCGGCTATAAAGTTCCTGGCCTCCAATGGCATTTATATAATGTGTTGCATGTAATTCTTTGGCGATAGAAATTACTCTTTCTTGAGATTTCAGTGAACTATCTACACCTATATCACTTGAATAGATGAACCTTGTATCATTCCCTATATATTTCGACAGCATTTCTATACCATCACCCAAAAATTTAGATAAATTTTTTTCTTTTTGAGCCAATATTCCTTCGACAACTGGATATGCAGACTCAAATAAAGGTGCTTTCCTGTATGCCGATTGTATAGTTTTTAACAATTTAGAGTAATTGCTTCCAACATCAATCTCATTTATTAATTTATTCTGACTGGCCTTTATTAATTCAAGAGTAATTTGATGCTTCAGCCCATCTAGCAGTATGGAATTTCTATTTATATAACCTTTATTTATATAATTTACATCATCAAATATAACAAAATAATCCACAGCAGAAACAAGTTGCCAATATCCTATATAGGGGAAAAAATATGGTTGCATAATAGCCACTCTCACACTTCACCCTCCATTAACACTCGTATTATTAATGACACTATTCTGATTCTATTTTCATCCATAGTCGTGCCCGTAGGCAAAACAACAACCCTTTCCGCAACCTTTTTGGTATTCTGTAGTAGAAGATCTGCATGCGGGTATAGCTCGCTATAAGGTTTCATATTGTGACATCCAGGCCAGAAATATTTCCGCGCCAGGATATTTTCAGCATGTAGAGCCTGAATAATCTGATCCCGGCTTACCGGACACTCTTCACCGACCTCCATCACCACATACTGATAATTGTTACGCTCAGTTTCATCAAAGGTCAATAGACTGATACCAGGTAGACTAGATAACTCATCACAGTAAGTCAGATGGTTTCTGTGATTCACCTCAACTATATTATCAATGGCATCCAAATTGACCAAGCCCATTGCTGCGGCAACTTCAATCATCTTGCCATTAGTACCGGGGTGGATAACGTTATCCATACTGGCAAATCCAAAGTTACACATTAGACGCATGGTTTCTGCAAGTTCATCATCATTGGTAAGGACAGCTCCACCTTCAAAGGTATTGAAAAATTTAGTGGCATGAAAACTTAATACCTCACATGCACCAAAATTACCTATCATCGTACCTTTATTTGAGCATCCAAAAGCATGAGCCGCATCAAACATTAGTTTAAGATCATGTTCATCAGCGACTTTCTGTAATGCATCAACCGATGCGGGTCGCCCCCAAAGATGAACACCGATAATGCCCGTGGTTTGCGGTGTAATCATTCTGCGTACTGCATCAGGGTCTAACGTATGCGTCACAGGATCAATATCGGCAAAAACTGGAGTAACAGCTTGCCAGTGCAATGCATGTGCTGTAGCAATAAAAGTGTAAGAAGGGATGATGACTTCACCCTCTAGTCCTAGCGCACGTATCGCTATTTCAAGTGCGATGGTTCCGTTACACATAGCAACACAGTGCTTAACATTATGATGATCCGCGATACGCTGCTCAAATTCCTGGACCACAGGCCCATTGTTACTCAGCCAACGACGATCAAATATCTCACCTACATATTTAAAGAAGGCTTCACGGTTCCCAATATTTGGACGACCAACATGTAAAGGCTGCTCGAATGCTGGATCTGCTCCGTTAATAGCGAGATCCTGTTGTGTACGGATAGATTTCATTTTACGATGATACTATTGATCTGGTTAATCATTATTATCTAGATCTGTGTTATATACCAATCTAATGTCTTATTAGAGATTGGGCGAATTTGCCATTTTCAGATTATACACATTACTTTTAATCCGAACACACTGAATCAGCGTGTCCACTAAAGATCTTATACTATATCCATAGACTATTTGCGAAGAAAAAATTTTGTAGAGTGAGATACTGTTTTTTACAACGTGAAAATTTGGCGACTGCTATCTAGTTCGGCCAACCATACATTCGATGTTTTACAATCTTCCATCGACCTGTTCTGCGGGTAATATGTATTTTACGTCATAGAGCACGTGGTTCTCTTTGCCTATTGCGCGTACACCATCAATCCCCATCTCTTTAAACTGTTGATGAGCAACAGCGACAATAATCGCGTCGTATTTTCCCTGCTCAGGTTGTTCGATGGGAGTAATATCATATTCATTTTTCGACTCTTGTTTATTTACCCATGGATCATAAACATCGATATTGCAGTGATAGTCTTTTAGCTCTTTGAAGATATCGACTACACGGGTATTTCTTATGTCTGTGCAATTTTCTTTAAAGGTAAAACCCATTAGCAATATATTTGATTCAACCACTGAGATTCTTTTTTTGATCATCAGGTTTACAACTTCGCTGGCGACGTGTTTGCCCATACCGTCGTTAAGGCGTCTTCCTGCCAGGATGATCTCAGGGTGATAGCCAACTTCCATTGCTTTATGCGTAAGATAGTATGGATCGACACCGAGGCAGTGGCCACCCACCAGACCGGGGCGAAATGGCAAGAAATTCCATTTACTACCTGCAGCTTTTAGTACTTCTTCGGTATCAATGTTCAGTCGTTTGAAAATGAGCGCGAGTTCATTGATTAGTGCGATATTGATATCACGCTGAGTATTCTCGATAACTTTTGCCGCCTCGGCCACTTTAATTGAACTGGCTTTGTGGATGCCTGCGGTAATAATGCTGTTATAGTGTATCAACCTGTTCGGCTATTTCGGGTGTAGAACCCGATGTGATCTTCGTAATGGTGCTCTGCCGATGGTCTTTGTCACCGGGGTTGATGCGTTCAGGGCTGTAGCCTGCATAGAAATCCTGATTAAAACTTAGACCTGAGATCTGTTCAAGAATAGGAATGCAAACTTCTTCTGTGGCACCGGGATAGACTGTTGATTCGTATATGACGATATCGCCTTTTGACAAAATCTTAGCCACGGTCTCACTCGCTTGCTCCAATGGGCTAAGGTCGGGGCGTTTGTGCACATCGATGGGTGTGGGTACGGTAACGATGTAGATATTACAGTCTTTGAGCTGCTCAATATCGGTAGTGTAGCTAAGTTGTGTGGCCTGTTTGAGTACAGCCTCTTCAACTTCAAGTGTTGAGTCATGTCCTGAGATTAACTCTTCAATACGCGCTGCATTAATATCAAAACCTATGCATGGGTATTTTTTACCAAACTCTACTGCTAGTGGC
>JBEQLM010000183.1:0-3936 GCA_040325975.1 Gammaproteobacteria bacterium
GCGTTACAGCAGTAATTTTTACGATCTTCCGGACTCTCTATTAGCTTATAGATGGCATCTGCATAAGCCAAAGGCTGGTGTTCTGAAACCAAAACACCGCATTCACCCTGCTTTAATACTGTGGGTATACCGCCTACATCATGGGCAATAACCGCTGTTTTAAGAGCCATCGCTTCTAGCAATACCATAGGTAGCCCCTCGTGATCAGAAGTGATAAGCAATATATCCAGGTTTGCCAGTTCCTGTCGCATGTTTTCGCAGTGGCCTTCGAAATGGATCATTTTCTCAATGTTAAGTTTCTTGCTGAGCGTTGTAAGCTCTGCTCGTAATGGACCGTCGCCAAATATATGGAAACTTGTTTTCAACTCAGGACGAGTATTCAATAATTCTGCAGCAGCTTTGATGAAAAGATCAACGCGTTTTACCGGTACCAATCTGCCTGCAATTCCGATTCTGAATGAAGGGACGTTTTGCTCTATGTCCAACTTAACGGATTTTACTGTAGTAGTGAGCGTTGCTAAATCGATGCCATTTTCAATGACCTTGATCTTGTCAGCAGGAAAGTCCTTTTGCAGTATTTCAGCAAGGTCATCTGAAACAGCGATTATCTTTTTTTGCAACAAGCGCCCAGAAAACCAGTCCAGAAAAAGGATAACTCGTTTTGGTATATTGTGCCACGCTGGTTTATGTTCTGGCGCGCCATGTGAAGTTCTTAGTGTTGGTATATTGCCATTGAGTAGAGCAGCTATACTGCCAAAGATATTTTCTTTAACACGGTGAGTGTGAATCACATCTGGTTTGATTGTACGGATGGTACTAATTAGTTGTAGTAGAACTTGTAAGCCATTCAATCTTGATTCATCAAGTACGATTACATTGACGCCATTATTAAGTAACTTCTGCTCAAGCATGCCATGGTTAAGCAATACAACATTGATTTTTATATCCTGCTGATTATTAAGTGCTTTAGCAAGTGTGAATAACTGAACTTCAGCGCCCGCCCACAGATCACCTGATGCGATATGCAGTACTTTAATGGTAGTATTTTCTTTCGTCATAGATATTTCTTGCCAGCGTATATGTTAATGTACATATCTTGAAAAATTTAAAGCATTAGACATGGATATTCTATTTTATTTCACCGCCCTACTTTGTGGTTACAGCTATTTTTTGTATCCTTTGATACTGAAGCTTGCACCTGCTCGTTCCTCAAAATCTGTTCAGATTATAAACGATAACAACTTGCCTCGGCTAAGCCTGATCATTACCGCACACAACGAAGAAGGCCGCATTCGCGAGAAACTGGAAAATACCCTGCAAATTGATTATCCCAAAGACCATCTTGATATCATTATAGCTTCGGATTTTTCGACCGATGCTACCGACAGTATTGTAGAGTCGTATGCAAACCAGGGCATACGACTGGTACGTGCGGATGAGCGCAAAGGTAAGGAATATGCACAATTGTGTGCAATTCGAGCCTCTGAAAGTGAGATTTTGGTGTTTTCGGATGTTGCCACGAAAATACCCGCAGAAGCTTTTAGACTACTGGCAAACCGTTTTTCTGATGATCAGATTGGTGCGATCTCTAGTGAGGACCAATTTATCAGCAATGAAGGCCGAGTAGTGGGCGAAGGTGCTTACGTAATATATGAAATGTGGCTGCGACGTCTGGAATCTGACCGAGCTGGCCTGGTGGGTTTGAGTGGTTCTTTTTTTGCAGCACGGCGAGAAGTTTGTGAAGAGTGGGATATTTACTGCCCTAGTGATTTCAACACGGGGCTTAATTGTGCAAAAAAAGGCATGGTGGCGATCACCTGCCCTGACGTCATAGGCGTCTACAAAGATGTGAAAAATCCGGGGCTGGAGTATCGCCGTAAGATACGCACCGTCATTCGCGGCATTACAGCAATTTCGCGCCATCCCGAAGTGCTGAACCCATTCAGCATGGGCATGTTTGCTTTTCAGGTATGGAGTCACAAGATCATGCGTTGGGCCGTACCGTGGTTTATGCTGGCTTTTGCAGTCTTAACACTGATGCTACAGGGACAAGGTGTGGTTTACACACTAGCGCTGGTAGCACAGATGGTATTTTATGCACTGGCACTGACAGGCTGGCTGTCTGCTCACATGCGGGAGAATATTGTAGTAAAAATTGTATTTTTCTTTGTGCAGACTAACCTGGCATTGGCTATGGCGACGATCTCATTCATATTTGGTAAGCGTATGACCGTGTGGACGCCTTCTCAGCGATAAATATATCGCCACTAAATGTTTTATCAACTGCCACCTGTTGGGAACCCTATTTGTCTGTCTCGTACTGACCAGCCTGAATCATTATTTCAGGTTTTTGGTAACGCGTATCAAACCCATTATTTTGCTTCGGGTACAGCTGCGCTGGCCGCAGCTATTACAGCCGCTATCCGATTGAAACCTGTCGCCAGGCCTGAAGTTATCCTTCCCGCTTATGGTTGCCCGGACTTGATTAGTGCCGCAATCTTTGCCGGTGCGAAACCTGTACTCGTTGACATTGAAGCTGATCGGCCATGGATGGACCTTGAGCAATTACCTGCAAAAATTAGCGCTAACACCGTGGCGATTATTGCTGTTAATCTTTTTGGTATTTCAGAGCGATTAGAGCAATTACACTCGCTCGCCGTACAGGCTGAAGCACTTCTTATTGAAGATAGCGCACAGGCCTTCCCTAGTGGTAATGAGAATGACATATGGCAGGGTGATTTGGTCGTGCTCAGTTTTGGTCGCGGCAAACCGGTGAGTTTGCTGGGAGGAGGTGCAGTACTTTATAATAAAGAAAATTCAAGGAATAGCGAATTGGCGAGGTTGTTGCCAGAAGGCACTAGACAAGCTGAAGCAAGCATACAAAAGCAAATTGCATTCTGGTTCAAAGCAAGCTTGTATAACTGGATGATCAAACCCAGGCTGTATTGGTTGCCACTGAGCCTGCCTTTTCTGCATCTGGGTGAGACTCATTATCACCCTCTAAGCTCACTCGAAGGGATGGATCGGATAAAAACACTGTTGCTGCCTTCGAATGTAAATGCTTATCAGTACAATACGATGAGCGCGCAAAAAAAACTGTCCATGATTCTAGATGAGCAGAATTTTGAGGGATGCGGCCTCGTTGATTTGCCCAGAGCCTGTAAAATACCAGAAGCAAAGCGATTGCTGCGTTACCCGCTATTGGTTGAGCCAGAGGCACGAGATCAGCTGTACGCACGGTTACAGAGACTGGGTCTAGGCCCTTCCCGAATGTATCCAAAAGCTCTGCCAGAAATATCAGGCCTTGAAGCATTATTATCAGACCAGGGTTCTTTTCCTGCAGCCACTTCATTTGCAGAGAGAATGCTGACGCTGCCCACGCATTCACATGTGCGTCATACAGATATTGAAAAAATACGTCAGGTCATACAGTCCGTGCGAAACAAAGGGGTATGACTGTGATACTATTTTTCTCGTAAAAGAGAGCACACTTTAAGGATAATTAAAAAAATGAAAGCGCATCAGATTCTTTTTACTGTTTTTTTATTTATTAGCCTGGGATCCAGTCTAGTCGGTTGCTCAATGCAAAAACCAAATCTGCCGGTACAACCCAAATCAGGCGTAAATGAAACCCCCAGTGTACTAATAAAGTCATACAAAATGGCTGTCGGTGACCAGATCCAGATCAATGTCTGGAAAAACTCCGAATTATCTCTTGCAGAACCCATCAGACCTGATGGGAAAATATCCATGCCTCTGGTCGGTCATATTATGGCCGTAGGTTTGACGCCTGAAGAACTGGCAAAAATTATCGAAAAACGATTATCTACTTATGTTAAGAATCCAAATGTTACGGTTATTCTTACTAGCCTACAGGGTCATGCATTTCTTTCGCGTATTCGTGTTACGGGTTCAGTGACAAATAATATTTCTCTT
>JBEQLM010000184.1:0-3921 GCA_040325975.1 Gammaproteobacteria bacterium
GCGGATAACCCTGCCGCCGAAGCATTGGAAGGATTTAAAGAAGTGCAGCCGCGCGTCTTTGCTGGCATGTTCCCGGTGGAATCGGATGATTACAATGATTTCAGGGACTCGCTAGATAAGCTCACACTGAACGATGCCTCCCTGAAATATGAACCTGAGAATTCCTCAGCACTAGGCCTTGGTTTCCGTATCGGTTTCCTTGGCATGCTGCATATGGAAATCGTTCAGGAGCGTCTGGAGCGCGAGTATGATCTAAACCTGATTACCACAGCGCCCACCGTGGTCTATCAGATTCTAAATACTAAAGGTGAAGTGTTCGAAATCCATAATCCTTCTGACTTGCCGGAAGTGAATCTCATTGAAGAGCTGCGTGAGCCTATCATTAAGACGAATATATTGGTGCCCCAGGATTATGTCGGGAATGTCATTACCTTGTGTATCGATAAACGTGGCGTGCAGACCAATATGCAGTACATGGGCAATCAGGTTTCACTGCAATACGATATGCCGTTGAGTGAAGTGGTGCTGGACTTCTTTGATAAACTGAAATCAGTCAGTCGTGGTTATGCCTCGTTTGAATATGAGTTCTCTCGCTTTCAGGCCGCCGATTTGGTGAAAATGGATATACTGATCAACAATGAAAGAGTCGATGCCTTGTCTATGATTGCTCACCGCGACGTGAGTGCACGACGTGGTCGTGATGTCGCTGAAAAAATGCGGGAGTTAATTCCCCGTCAAATGTTCGATGTAGCGATACAGGCGGCGATTGGACGCAACATTATCGCACGTACTACGGTTAAAGCTTTGCGCAAGAATGTAATCGCAAAATGTTATGGTGGTGATGTCAGTCGTAAACGTAAATTGCTTGAGAAACAGAAAAAAGGTAAAAAGCGGATGAAACAGTTTGGTAAGGTAGAAATCCCGCAGGAAGCCTTTTTAGCTGTTTTGCGAGTGGACGATAACTAATTTTTTAATAAACAACTGAAGATAGCGTTAATATTATGATATTCGATTTTTCTTTTTATTTATTGGTAGGTGTTCTTATAACTGGTGTTATCTGGGCTTTTGATAGTCTGTATTTTGCACCAAAAAAAGCTAAAACACTGACTGGTGACGGAGACATCAAAGAACCTGTTGTAGTGGAATACGCGAAGTCTTTTTTTCCGGTATTGCTGATTGTTTTTTTGTTACGTGGATTTATTGTTGAACCTTTTAAGATTCCATCGGGTTCGATGTTGCCATCGCTGTATATTGGTGACTTTATCCTGGTTAATAAATTTGCCTATGGTATACGTATACCCGTATTGAATAAAAAGATTATTGAGACGGGTGATCCCGAGCGTGGTGATGTGATGGTGTTTCGTTATCCAGTTGATCCATCGCTGGATTATATTAAGCGCGTCATAGGTTTACCGGGTGATCATATTGCTTATTACAATAAAGTGCTCTATGTAAATGGTAAACCAGTAGAGCGTGAGTTTAAATCTCAGTATGAAGGGCCAGGGCAAAAGCATGCGAGTGAATATGTAGAAAATTTGCTAGATATAGAACATCCCATATTGTTAATGCCTGGCAGGCCTAACAGTTTGGAAGGCGAATATATCGTCCCTGAAAAGATGTATTTTATGATGGGTGATAATCGCGACAATAGTGCCGATAGTCGTGTCTGGGGTGCTGTTCCAGAAGAAAATCTTGTTGGTAAGGCGTTCATGATCTGGATGCACTGGAGCGATGGTGTGCACTGGAGACGTTTAGGTAACACGATTAATTGATAGTTGGTTTATGTGGAGAATAATATGAAAAAACAAATCATGAAAAAACAATCTTTGAAAAAACAGAAAGGAATGACCATGATTAGCTGGGCAGTTGTGCTGGTCTTTATTGGCTTTCACTTTATGATGGCTATCAAGATTGTCCCCCTTTTTGCTGAAGACCACACAATCTCAGGCGCCTGGGCGAAACTAGGTAATGAATCATCGCTTGTTGGTGCAACACCAAAAAAAATTCGTGCTCTTGTTGTGAAAAGACTAAGACTCAATAATGTTTATTCACTGAAAAATGATGATATCAAGATTAAATTATCCAAAGGTTATTATATTGTAACCGTTGAATATGAGCCTCGTGGTACGATTCTTGGCAAGCTGGATTATATTGTGAGCTTTAAACATGTAGCTAAGATAAAAGCCACAGCTAATTAATAAATTTTTATATATGGATCAGACTCGTCATTTATCAACACTCATCAGCAGGCTTGATTATTTATTCAAAGATGCCAACTTACTCGATGAAGCATTAACACATAGAAGTGTTGGTGCCCGTAATAATGAACGATTGGAGTTTCTAGGAGACGGTATCCTGAACTTTGTTATTGCTGATGCATTATTCCGTCAGCATCCCGATTTACGTGAAGGAGACTTGAGTCGTTTAAGAGCCAGCTTGGTTAATGGTGAAACATTAGCGGAAATTGCGCGCGATTTAAATTTAGGTGATTGTATCAAGCTAGGTGGAGGTGAACTAAAAAGTGGAGGCTTCAGGCGTTCATCTATTCTCGCCGATACCGTCGAAAGTATTTTAGGTGCAGTGTATTGTGATAGTGGTTTTGATGCATGCCAGGCTTTGATTCTGAGGCTATTCGACGACAAGCTTAAAAATCTTCCTGATATTGATAGTCTTAAAGATCCCAAAACACGTTTGCAGGAATTGCTTCAATCACGCCGTTTATCTATACCTGTCTATGATGTGCTTAGTGTGAGTGGAAAAGCGCATGCCCAATCTTTTATGGTGCAATGCAGTATTGATGAAATTGATTGCATCACACAAGCAGAAGGCGGTAGTCGCCGAAAAGCAGAACAGCTTGCAGCAATGGCTGCTTACCAACAGGTTAAAAAAAAATTGAATGTCTAAGTTAGAAGATAAAATCGCACATCGTTGTGGATACGTGGCCATTATCGGTCGTCCTAATGTTGGTAAGTCTACGTTACTCAATCATATTTTGGGCATAAAACTCAGTATCACCTCCAGAAAACCTCAGACCACACGTCATCAGATTCTTGGTATTAAAACAGACGAAAATGTGCAAACCGTTTATGTTGATACACCTGGTTTACATCAGAGGCGTGGTTCAGCGATCAATAAATACATGAACCGGGCAGCGGCATCGGTGATGTCCGATGTCGATGTTATATTGTTTGTTATACAAGCGCTGGAGTGGACAGATGAAGACGATGCTGTTTTACAGCGTCTGGAACCAATAACTTGCCCTGTGATTTTGGTGGTGAATAAAATCGATCAGGTCGGTGATAAAGAAGCTTTGTTACCTTTTATTAGTGATATTTCATCTAAATTTAAATTTCAGGATGTAATACCTGCTGCTGCGGTTAAAGGTTTGAACCTTGATAAGGTAGAACAAGCAGTCGCCGTCTTACTGCCTGAGAACGAAGCTTTTTATCCTGAAGATCAGTTAACTAATCGTAGTATGCGTTTTTTAGCAGCAGAAATTATTCGAGAAAAATTGGTTAGAGAATTAGGGCAGGAACTACCTTATACCTCAACCGTTAGTATCGACAAGTATGAAGACGCTGAAGATATCATTCGAATTCATGCGACTATTTTTGTCGAAAGCAATGGTCAGAAAACCATTATCATTGGACGCAAGGGTGATCGCCTCAAATCAATTGGCACTAAGTCTCGCAAGGATATTGAGACTATGGCTGGCAACAAAGTCTATTTGAATCTTTGGGTTAAAGTCAGGGAAGGCTGGTCAAATGATGAGCAGGCACTTCGTGGTCTGGGTTACGGCGAAGAGTAAAGAAGGTAGGATAAAACATGCGCGTAGAAACTCAGATCGCGTATATTCTTCACAAACGTCCATTTCGTGATAGCAGTCAAATTCTTGATGTGTTTTCACGAGAGCATGGTCGC
>JBEQLM010000185.1:0-3916 GCA_040325975.1 Gammaproteobacteria bacterium
CATGGTTGGCAGCAAGGCATCCGGTCTTTCGACTTCAATAATACGCGCCACAGTTTGCCAGGTGATCGGCTCGATATAAGTCGCATCCGCCATTTCCGGATCAGTCATGATGGTTGCAGGATTCGAGTTCACCAGAATCACGCGCAGACCTTCTTCTTTCAGCGCCTTACACGCCTGCGCACCGGAATAATCGAATTCACAGGCCTGACCAATAACAATAGGCCCAGCGCCGATAATCAGAACACTTTTGATATCAGAACGCTTAGGCACGATGAGACTCCTCGATTAATTCTATGAAATGGTCGAAAACAGGCGCAATGTCGTGCGGCCCGGGGCTGGCTTCGGGGTGTCCCTGAAAACTAAACGCGGGTTTATCGGTTCGATGAATGCCCTGCAAGGAGCCATCAAACAATGAACGATGCGTCGCCTGAAGATTATCCGGCAGACTTTGCTCGTCAACCGCAAAACCGTGATTCTGACTGGTGATCATAACCTTGCCTGTATCCAGATCCTGTACCGGATGGTTAGCTCCGTGATGACCAAACTTCATCTTCAAGGTTTTTGCACCACAGGCCAGTGCCAATAATTGATGCCCCAGACAAATACCAAATACCGGTAAACTGGTTTCCAGTATTTCCTTGATAGCCGCAATCGCATAATCACAGGGCTCAGGATCGCCGGGACCATTGGACAGGAAGACACCATCAGGATTCATCGCTAGCACATCGGCTGCTGACGTTTTAGCCGGTACAACCGTGACCTTACAGCCACGCGAAACCAGCATCCTGAGAATATTGTGCTTAACACCGTAGTCATAAGCAACCACGTGATACTTCAACTCTTCTGGTGTAATGGCAGTGTTTGATTCGAGATCCCATTCACCGGCATCCCAAACATAATCCCGCTCAACGGTAACGACCTGCGCCAGATCCATTCCTTTCAAACCAGCAAAGTCTTTAGCCTTTTGTAAGGCCACATCCTTATCGACATTACCCGCCATGATGCAACCGCCCATGGCGCCTTTATCACGAAGAATGCGAGTTAAGCGACGAGTATCAATATCAGAAATCGCCACCACATTATGTTTAACCAGATAATCTTCCAGACTCATTTGACCGCGCCAGTTGCTCATCACAGGAGCAAGGTCGCGAATCACCAGACCGCTAACATGCACAGCTTCGGATTCAGCATCTCCGTCGCATGTACCGACATTGCCGATATGAGGATAAGTCAGCGTAACTATTTGGTGGGAGTATGAAGGGTCAGTGAGAATTTCCTGATAACCAGTCATGGAGGTATTAAAAACCACCTCACCGATAGTATCGCCAGAAACACCTATCGAACGGCCTTCAAATACACTGCCGTCTTCAAGGACTAATAGAGCTTTAACTAAACTGGTCATTCAGACTCCAAAAGGCAAAAAAAACGGGAGACCGGATGTGGATAAAAATCCAACTGGCGCTCCCGTAAGGGGTTCTGCATATCTGTTGATACTGACATTTACCGTAATATCTCTCACGACTCCAGATACAAAAAGGGCTGGAAGTTTTAAGTTCCAGCCCGTTGTAATAATGGCGTCCCCAAGGGGAGTCGAACCCCTGTTGCCGAGATGAAAACCCGGTGTCCTAGGCCTCTAGACGATGGGGACGCAGCGATGAATTTCGAGCCAGATTGCTCTCCGTCACATCGGGCGGGAAGTGTACTTGGGTGGACGTTTCAGGTCAATAGCTATTCGTAAAAGTAATGTGAAATATTGCCTAATCTCCACAATAACATGCAATTCAACCTTACTCAGTGCACGGGATCTACAGCATCCGAATTTCTTGATGCTGCAGCAGACAGAGTGATCAGATAAATTAGATAGATAGCCACTACAGGCGCTCGCAAAACCCATGATTCCGTTAAGCCAAATACCGCATAAGCCACAATAACCATCAGACCCGCTAATTTAGCAGGCGTTAATTTTTCATGGGAGGCTTGATAAAAAATTCGAATGGGCTGGATAATTAGTGCAAAACACAGTACCAAAAAACCAACTGTACCCGTTGTTGCCAGAGCCTGAAAATACATATTATGCGCACTGGCATGCACGTCAATATTTTGATAGATACCCTGCGACTGCCTTAATTCAATCTCCTGATCAAAATCACCTAGACCCGTACCTATAACCGGATGCTCCTTCCAAACATCGACAGCAATATCCCACATTGCTAGCCGGCCTCCTACTGACGAATCAAATTTTTCTCCACTAACAAAAGAACCAACTTCATGAACAGCTTCTTTTACACGACTTTCCATTACATTTCCGACCGGTGAAACACCGATCACAACAACAACTAGAAGCAGCACGGGCAAAACTATTTTGACCTTCAATTTGTTGTGCTTGATCATCAAATAAAATAACAAAGCTCCGCAGAAAGGTAATGCCATCCAGGCTCCTCTTGCCTGAGACAGAATGGAGGCATTAAAAGCACAAATAATGGATACAACCATCACAGCTCTTATTATTGGCCGCGTTTTCCAGGTAACTAAAGCCGCCAACAAAAATACAACATTGAGCATGGCAGCATCACCAAAAGTAATATGGTGGTAGTGCCACAACGCGGGTAGCCCAGGACTACCAGAAATTTTAATGAGTGCAAAAATTAAATACAGTGGTCCAGAAACAACTGCCCCTGCCAGAAGATACTTAAATAACTGTAAATTACTTTTAGTTAAGAGCAAATAAACCGGCACAATCAGAAAAAAACGAATGTACCTGCCCATATGCTTGATATATTCATGTTCATCACTGACATTGTAATAACTGAGCAACCCTGAAAATGCATACAAAGCCAAGCCACCTAGTAGTAACTGCTCATTACGGGTAAGAGCACGCCACAATTCAGGCCATTTGTGAATATAAAATAAACAGGCAATAAACAATATCCCAATTGATGCACTGGCAACATTTGCCACCGCGCCACCGGAAGCAGCTGTGGCAAATATACAAACACCTATTAGTATTTCTAACGGCTTTGAGGAAATCTCAGAAAACCAACGTCCGGCAGCTAATCGTTGCAGCAAAATCGACACCCACTAACAAAAGAGGCTTATTCTACTCAAAAATAAATAACATTGTTGGCAGTTAAAAGATAGTTGGTAGTTGGTAGTAAAAAGCTTTTAGCTGCAAACTAATGACTGCTAACTGCCAACTATCTTTTAACTAATAAGCGTTTTTATGAATCAGACCACGGAACACCGTCATGATGATAATTTTCATGTCGAGCCATAACGACCAGTTTTCAATATAGTACAGATCATGCTCTATTCTTGTATGTAGGCACGTATTACCTCTCCAGCCATGCACTTGCGCCCATCCAGTCACGCCTGCCTTAACCAGATGCTTTTTCATGTAGTGAGGAATTTCATTCTTATATTGCTCAACAAACATAGGACGTTCAGGACGAGGACCAATCAATGACATTTCACCTTTCAATATATTAAACAATTGCGGCAACTCATCTAAACTAGTTTTACGTAAAAAAGAGCCCAATCTAGTTGCACGATTATCCAATTGACAAGCCCATACAGGTCCAGTCTCTTGCTCTGCTCCATGCGGCATAGAACGAAATTTAAATATAGTGAATTCTTTACCATTCCAACCCACTCGTCGTTGGCGATATAAAACCGGCCCAGATGAGCTTAACTTAACACCGATAGCAATTATCAGCATCAACGGACTTGCCATAATCAATACAATTGATGCAAGCACGTAATCTTCAACGATTTTAACCAGATGGTTGACGCCATGAATCGCCGAGTACGAAATATTAACAACAGGCACACCTGCCATTTCCGTCAGAGAATGGTGCATAAGCTGATACTCAAAAATATCTGGCACATACCTTATCTCCGCGGGAGCTCCATCAAGAGC
>JBEQLM010000186.1:0-3904 GCA_040325975.1 Gammaproteobacteria bacterium
GGGCATCGGCCATAGCCTGATTCCACGCCATATACACTGCATTACTCTTGGCGGTACTGGCCAGATAAACAATCGCCTGCGCTATCGCCAACTCACCCTCGGGACTACCCAAACGCTCATAGGTTTGCCAGGCATCCAGCGCGATTTGCAAACCACGAGGATCTGCATTGCCAATATCTTCCGAAGCAATCCGCACCACACGCCGCGCCACATATAAGGGGTCGCAACCACCATCGATCATACGAGCGAACCAGTATAAAGCCGCATCGGGATTACTGCCGCGCACGGATTTATGCAGAGCTGAAATCTGCTCGTAAAAGGCATCACCGCCCTTATCAAATCGACGCAGACTGTGCGCACCGACATCTTGCACAATGGATGGAGTAATCAATCGCCGCCCAGCATCGCCAGGCTCGGCCAAATCTGCCGCAATTTCGAGAAAATTCAAAGCACGGCGGGCATCGCCATCAGCAATACTCGCCAGCGATTCAAGTTCAGTATCTTCAATATGAATATTTTCGGTTGCTAAACCCGCTTCATGCTGTAAAGCACGAATCAACAATTGCTTGATCTCATCAACCGGCAGGCTTTTTAAAACATAAGTTTTAACTCGGGACAACAGCGCATTATTCAATTCAAAGGAAGGGTTTTCTGTGGTCGCGCCGACAAAATAAATGGTGCCATCTTCAATGTAAGGCAAAAATGCATCCTGCTGCGACTTGTTAAAACGATGCACCTCATCGACAAACAGGATAGTAACTCGGCCATTAACTTGGTACTGCTTAGCCTGTTCAATAGCCGCGCGAATATCTTTCACGCCCGACAATACCGCTGAAAGACTGATAAACGCCGCATCGGAACAATGCGCAATGATTTTAGCCAGGGTGGTTTTACCGGTGCCGGGAGGCCCCCAGAACACCATGGAGTGAAGACTTCCAGCTTCAATGGCCTGTCTTAATGCGCCTTTTTCACCTAGCACATGCTGTTGACCAAAAAACTCATCCAGACTGGTCGGGCGCATACGATCCGCCAGTGGTCGGTACGGCACGTCTACCACATCCGCTAAAAGATCATCCATTAAGAACCACCGTAAACGTCAACACCCTCCGGCGGCGTAAACTTGAATAAATCGCTGGATAACTTTTTATTCAATTCTAATTTTACAAAGACGATATCCGTAGTCTGCTCAAACTGATCTCTAAGCTGCATGAATTGCAAACCCTGTTTATTAACACCGATAATCAGCTCAGAAAAATCGGCGTCCTTTGTTTTACTGGAAAGCTTCAGCCGATAAATTCCATCACGATGATCAAGCTCGCTAACATCATAAGCTTCCTTCAATTTCAGCTTTCCTTCCATCAAAGCCATCGGTGTATTGTTCAGCGAGACTGATTTATTCTGCACCGTCACCTGCTGCAAATCGACATCAAAAATCCAGACTTGCTCACCATCAGAAACAATTTCCTGCTCATAAGGCGTCGTGTAATTCCAGCGAAATTTACCCGGTCGATTTAAATAAAAATGACCCTTTGATTCCTGCAAGACTTCATTATCATCGGCGCGCAAAGTTTGCACAAAATCCGCTGACATTGTTTTTGATTGAGTCAGAAAGTGTTCGAGTAATCGCTCACCCTCTCCCGCCATTACAGTCACAGGTAAAGCGAGAACAAATAGAAAAGTTAAGTTTAAAAAACGCATATTTATAGCTCTGGGGGTGGCGGCGCAATCACTTCACGCTGACCATTAGACTGCGCAGCACTGACCACACCCGAGGCTTCCATTTCTTCGATCATGCGCGCAGCTCGGTTATAACCTATCTTCAAACGACGCTGCACATAAGAAATTGAAGCCTTACGTGTTTCGGTGACGATGCGAACCGCTTCATCATATAAAGCATCTACATCATCACCACTCGATGCAGGCGTTTCACCCGGAAGCACACCCTGATTTTCCTGAAGAATCTCTTCAATATAGTCAGCCTGTCCCTGCTGTTTAAGATGATTCACTACGTTATGCACTTCGTGATCATCGACAAAGGCACCGTGAATACGCGTTGGCATACTCTTGCCACCTTCGAGATACAACATATCACCGTGACCCAGCAATTGCTCAGCGCCCATCTGATCGAGAATGGTGCGCGAATCCACACGCGAAGAGACCTGAAAAGCAATACGTGTAGGGATGTTCGCTTTAATCAAACCAGTAATCACATCGACCGAGGGTCGCTGCGTCGCCAGAATAAGGTGAATACCCGAAGCACGCGCCTTCTGCGTAATACGTGCAATCAGTTCTTCAATTTTCTTACCAACCACCATAAACAAATCGGCAAATTCATCGACCACAATCACGATATAAGGCAGTGGCTGCAACTTCATCGGCTGCACACCGGGAGCTGCATGATCAACATCAAATAAAGGATCATCGATGGGCGTACCCGCATCAATCGCTTCTTTAACCTTGCGGTTATAACCGATGATATTTCTCACACCCAAAGCCGACATCAATGCATAGCGGTTTTCCATTTCACCAACACACCAACGCAAAGCATTGGCAGCTTCTTTCATATCAACCACCACTGGTGCTAACAAATGTGGAATGCCATCATAGACATTCAATTCCAACATTTTTGGGTCGATCAAAATCATACGCACATCAGCAGGTTTGCTCTTGTACAACAAACTCATCAGCAAAGCATTCAAACACACTGACTTACCCGCACCGGTCGTACCTGCCACCAGCAAGTGAGGCATTTTTGCCAGATCAGCCACCACAGGATGTCCACCTATATCTTTACCCAAACCAATGGTCAGTGGCGAAGCTGATTTATCGAACGCCTTTGACATGAGTATTTCACTCAAAGAAACAATCTCTTTACTTTCGTTTGGAATTTCCAGACCGACCAGTGATTTACCGGGAATGACTTCTACCACCAACACACTCACCACCGACAAAGAACGCGCGAGATCTTTCGATAAAGCGGTAATCTTGCTGGCTTTAACACCCGGTGCCAGATCCATTTCAAAACGTGTAATCACCGGCCCGGGGTGAACCGCCACCACCTGAACATCAATATTAAAATCAGCCAGCTTGATTTCGACTAAACGTGATAACGCCTGCAATGCTTCTTTCGAATAACTTTGTTCATGCTGTTTGGGAGGATCGAGCAAACGTAAACCGGGTAATTCAGAATCCGCCGGGCCATCAAACAGGGCAATTTGTTTTTCACGGTCCATACGCTCAGAAATCTCGACCTTCTTAACCGTTGGTTCAATACGTACCTTCTTCGTACCGCTGGCTTCACGCACCGCAGTTTTCTTTTTATCGGCTTCAAAACCTTCATATCGATGTTGCTTAGCCACCACACCCGCTTTTCGCTCCTGAATGCGCTCGAGCACGGCATTCACTTTTTCGCGAATAAACAAAAAAACCGCCACCCCTGTAGCACCAATGAGATCAATCACGGTAAACCAGGAGATACCACTAAACAGCGTAATCCCGGCTAATAACGCCGCCAATAAAATCAAGGTGGAACCTAACAAGCCCAGCACACCAGCCATAGCATCGCCTAGCCAGCGTCCCAGTATGCCGCCACCATCAAGCGGCAAGGTGGATTCAGGTATAGAGAAATGAATACTGGCGAGCGCACAACCCGCGCCCAGTGTCACAAAAAAACCCGCCCAGCGTATCGCTAGCACATGAAAATTCGCTTCCTTTTGTTCATGATCACCTCGCAGCACCAGCCAGCCGCTATAGGCAATAATCACGGGCAGTAAATAAGATAAATATCCAAATAGACTAAACAAAACATCGGCAAACCAGGCACCGACGACACCGGTTGCATTATGCACACCCTCACGCATACCGGTATGTGACCAGCCAGGATCATCGACGTGGTAAGTGACAA
>JBEQLM010000187.1:0-3847 GCA_040325975.1 Gammaproteobacteria bacterium
GGTGAATGCCTCGTAATAAAGTCAGGCGGCGCTGTTCATCATCGACAAATTTTTGCAGACGGTTGGACATGTCGACCAGCCAGACTTCGGCATCAAAACGATCTTCAAAGCTGTCCGAGGCTTCAATCGCTTTGCTTAATAGTTTGCGCAGCTCGGGATCGGGTTGGGTCAGTTCATTGACGTTAGCCAGTACTGTGTTGCTACACAGTAGGGCTAGTACCAATGTGATTCTAGAAGTGAATGAAATCAAAATCGAGCGCATATCCCTGATTATGGCAGGTATTCGTTATATGGCTCCGCTTCGCTAGCAAAAATATTCTTCAGGTGCGCCTTGATATCGGAAACCAGCACGTCCTGACTATCTTCATCTGCTCGACCCTTGTATTCAACTTTGCCATCGGCCAGACCGCGATCACCAATGACGACGCGATGTGGGATGCCGATTAGATCAATATCCGCCAGCATGCCACCCAGACGTGCTTTTTGATCGAACAGTAATACTTCGAGTCCTTCGGCGGTGAGTTCATCGTGGAGTTTGATAGCCGCTTCGCGTACATCATCCGATTTCTGGAAATTGATCGGTGCAATCGCGACATCGAAAGGTGCGATGCTTTGTGGCCAGATGATACCGTTGTCATCATGGTTCTGTTCGATGGCGGCGGCAACCACACGGGTGACGCCGATGCCGTAACAGCCCATGGTCATGGTCACGCTTTTACCATTTTCGTCGAGCACATTGGCGTCCATAGCATAAGAGTATTTATCGCCCAGCTGGAAGATGTGACCGACCTCGATGCCGCGAACAATGTTTAATGTGCCCTGACCATCAGGGCTGTCGTCTCCTTCGACGACGTTGCGTAAATCAGCCGCGGTCGCCAGTGGTAAATCACGTTCCCAGTTAACGCCGGTGAGGTGTTTACCATCTTCGTTGGCACCACAGACAAAGTCGGCGAGTTGCAGTGCAGCATGGTCGGCGATGACAGTGATATTTAAACCGACGGGGCCAATTGAACCCGGTTCGCAGTTAGCGACAGCCTTGACCTGTTCTTCACTGGCAAAACACAGAGGCGAAGCAATCGCTTGTTGATGCTCGGCCTTAATTTCGTTGAGTTCGTGGTCGCCGCGTAAGACTAAAGCGACCACACTGTTTTCTTCGCTGCCTTCGACCAATAAAGTTTTCAGGCATTGCGAAGCATCGACGTTCAGGAATTTAGACACTTCTTCGATGCTGTGTTGATCGGGTGTGTCAATGCTTTGCATTTCAGCGCTGGCAGCAGGGCGTGGTTTGGTTGATGGCATGGTCTCGGCTTTTTCTACGTTGGCAGCGTAATTACCTTCGTTTGAAACCGCGAGTGCGTCTTCTCCGGAATCGGCCAGTACGTGGAATTCGTGTGAGCCACTGCCGCCAATGGAACCGCTGTCTGCCATCACCGCACGGAATTTAAGATTCATGCGGTTGAAGATGTTGCTATAGGTCTGGTACATCACATCGTAAGTTTCCTGTAACGATTCCTGATTGATGTGGAACGAATAGGCATCTTTCATCAAAAATTCGCGTGAGCGCATGACACCAAAGCGGGGACGGACTTCATCGCGAAATTTCGTTTGAATCTGGTAATAATTGACCGGCAGTTGTTTGTAACTGTTGAGTTCGCGTCGAGCCAGATCGGTGATGATTTCTTCGTGCGTGGGGCCGTAGCAGAATTCACGACCATGGCGATCATTGAAACGGAGTAGTTCAGTGCCGTATTCTTCCCAGCGACCAGATTCCTGCCATAATTCGGCAGGTTGCACGGTGGGCATCAATACTTCGAGGCCACCACTTTTATTCATTTCCTCACGCACGATATTCTCAACTTTGCGCAGTACGCGTATGCCCAGCGGCAGCCAGCTGTATAAACCGGAGGCCAGACGGCGAATCAGACCCGCGCGTAGCATCAATTGATGGCTGCTGATCTCGGCGTCAGCAGGTGTCTCTTTAAGAGTGGTAATGCGAAATTTTGATAAGTACATGGAAATGGTAAGCTCAGCTTGGTATCGTGAGCTGGCATTTTACGAGGGCAGCCTGCTTGAGTACAGCCCGTATTGCTATTTAGCTAATAAATACAGATACTTTTGAAAGAATGGTTCGTCAGGTTTTAGCTGGTTTTTTGATACGGTGACGAAGTCAAAAGGTTCTGTTATCCCATCCCCACATATGTCGTTCAGGGCTGATGAATTCGATATAAATACGTGAAGGCGAAATGCCCAATGTGTTCTGGATAAAACCGCATAAGTGAGTGGAGTAATCGGCTGTCTTTGCTTCTTCTAGTCCCAGGCTTTTTAGTTTTAGGTGGGCGGCACCGTCTTCGCTGCCAGCAAAAACTAATGAGGCTTCTGAGTTAACCGTGACCATGACATAACTTTCTGGTTTAGCAAGCATGCCAGCGACAATCCTGGAGGCATCTTTAGCCAGTGAGGTGCTATCCTTGATGCTGACGTTGGTACTGATTTGTAGTAGTGGCATCTGGGTTACCTCACAATATATTCAACAGGCTTATTTACAGTATTTGTTGATGTTGGCTTTGATCTTATTTATTCGCTGATTGCGCTCATTTGAGGCAAGTTTTATAACTTTTCCTGTTGCATCTTTTTCATAAACAACCGTATTTTTTTCAGCAGTTTTTAGGCGTTTTCGTTCACTTTTGCAATAAACAACACGTTCTTTTTTGGCTTTGTCATCAACAGTTAGATTAGCCTTGCCAACGTCATTGTTATCATTTGATTTTTCGGGGCTTGGGCTGGGTTCGGAAATGTGGAGTTTCATTTGTTCAGCTTGAACCTCTTCCGGGCGTTCACCACCGTAGTGAATTTTGCCATCTTTATCTGTCCATTTGTATATGCCTGAACCTATGGCAGGCACAGTTATAATTAACATCAATGCCAGAGTTAGTATACCGGACAGGTGCGTGGGGCGCAGCGGGATTTGAATTGATTTTTTCATAGTTTTTAGCTCCATTAGAATGTTACTATAAGGAAAATTTATCACGCCAATAAGGTTATTGTCTGATTATGGCAGATCGTAGATTAAAAATATTCCATACCGTTGCCCGTTTGCTTAACTTTACCAAAGCTGCTGAAGAGCTGCACATGACGCAACCCGCTGTGACTTTTCAGATTAGGCAGCTCGAAGAGCAGTTTAACACCCGTTTATTCGACCGTACCCATAATAAAGTGTCACTTACCGATGTCGGGGATCAGGTCTTTGAATATGCCGACCGTATTCTAAAAATGTATGAGGATATGACACGAAGTATCACCGACATGACGGGTGATGTTAGTGGTGGCGTCGCGTTAGGTGCAAGTACGACGATTGCTGAATACATGCTGCCGTTGATGATTGGTGAGTTTAAGGGAAAATACCCCGACGTCATGATCAGCCTGAAAGAAGCCAATACAGAGGATATTGTTTCCATGGTGGAAAATAATGTGATCGACATCGGCATTGTGGAAGGTTATGTGAATAACAAGAATCTGGTGGTTGAAGAATGCAAGATGGATCAACTAGTAGTGATTATGCCAAATAATCATCCGCTAGCAGATAAGGATGAAATCCACGTCAAGGAAATTGTTGCGCATCCATTTATTGGTCGTGAACATGGTTCGGGCACGCAGGAAGTGATCACCAAATATATTGAGCAACATGGTGATCATGATTTACTGGATGTTTGTTTTGAATTGAGTAGCCCAGAGGCGATTAAAGGTGCTGTCGAAGCGGGTATGGGGATTTCTATCGTTTCAAAAGCAACTATTCTTAAAGAGCTGCGTTTGGGTTCGCTGACGGCAGTGAATTTATCGCCAAAATTAG
>JBEQLM010000188.1:0-3814 GCA_040325975.1 Gammaproteobacteria bacterium
TACGACACTGCCTAATGTATCGGTGACTAGAGCTATCTGGGCTTTGATTTTTGTTAGGTCGGTTGGCTTTCCGTTTACCGTAGTGGTTACTTCTGATATATAAAGTTGCCCAACAGGAGATTTTGACCCAGTCACGGAAACGGTATTTATTCTAAATACTTGGTCTGATATAAAATTTGACTGAATTTGTCCGTCTGTGCCATTTGTGGTGGCAGTTATAGCTACAGGGTTGTAGTCCTCATCTAAGCCCACCAGATTGACGGGTATGCCTGTATCCAATGAGCTTGAGCTTGATATCGCCAGTTGGGTATTGGCAGTCATGTAGGGATAAACGCCGCCTTGATCTGATATCGTATTATATTCAGTTGATATAATGTGTTCATTCAATCCAACCAAAAACCCAGCATCAGAACCAGGCACCCTACCCGCAGACACTTCGTAAAAGTAATCTTTTGAGAAGCTTGAACCTGAAAACGGCCCCCAAACCATTAGAAAACCCTCACGTTTATCAATCCACCTGCGTTGTTGCAGTATGCCCAAGCACCAGAATCACCAAAGTCATTGGCTGCATATTCGCCACGGGGTAGGATCTGATTAGCATCGTTAAAATCTGTTCTTGTCGGTGTTATTGCTTGCGTGAGCAAAGAAACATCACAAGCCCCGATATTTTGAACAATAATTTGAGTGCCCACTGTGATAGAGGATAACGCATAAATGTCGGCAGGCTCACCGGCAACCAATTTGATGTTATTGATAGTATCCGACACTATTATTCTCCAATAAAAAAAGGGGGCTACATATAGTAGCCCCCTTTTAATATTCAAGCAAATTGACTTGCTTTTAGTCTAACCTTCTACTATTTGCCCTGGCTGTAAAGTTGGAATATTTACAATCTTCTCAATTTTCCCGCCGAACGCTTTAGCCTGCGCCTCAGTTAAAGATAGCGGAGTGCCTACCTTGATTTTTTGCATCTTACCTTTAACAGCAAGATACAGCTTTGGATGAACCACTTTATGAGTTGGTGCTGATTTAGCCATGATTATTATCCTGTTGCGTACATTGCACAAGTGTTTGAATTATAATCGGTCTTGACTCTATAACCGATACCAGCAACCATCACGAAATCATGGTTAGAATTGTACAACGGGCGAGGCATTGCAATTGTAGAAACGCCCATACCGACAAGAGGCTGAACAGTGCCATCTAATGGCATAGCCATCATTTGGTTGCCACTTAGCTTGCTAGTAGGCTTTAGCACTACAACTTTCTGTAGCCCAGCTAAGCGCTGTAAGATCTTCTTAGAATCAAAAGACTCACTAGACGCACGCTCAAGATTAGAAGCAATCTCATTGCTCACATAATAAGTTAATTCCTTACTACAAAGCTCTGTTAGCCACATGATATCGCGCACTTCTTTAAATGCGGCCTCAATAGCGGTGAAAGCCTGCGCGGTATCGGTGAAATCAAAGTTGACACCTCCAGCGCCCAAATCAATAGAAGCAACACGCGAATCGTTTCGCATACCCTGCCATGACAAACCATCAACAACAATAAAGTTACCGTTTTTATCAAGATGCCCATCGAGGAACTGATCAGCCAAACTTTCACGAAGTGATATCCCAACTTCTCGGTTATCATCGATTAAAGCGTCATAACCTTCGGTGCTACCTGCTTCCATTTCTCGCCAATTGCGACCAAAGCCGCCATCAGTGATTGGAACGATTGCGCCATCAATACTTGTTTCGGTCTGATCCATTTTGATATCAGTTTGACCTGACATTGACGTTTGGAAGATGCCGGCATCAGAAGCACGAGAGTTTTTAACAACTAGCTTACCGATATTCGTGGATCTTGAAAGGGCCAACAAATCATTAAGGTAAGCATCACCCTGATCAAGCCTCATAACTTCGACAATATCACGATCAAAGTCTTGATAGACATCAGCTGGAATTAGGCCAGCGTTACCGATAATTTTCTTATACTGCGCTTCGTTTGAGTTTGCGGCGTTTCGCTGCATTTGAACGTCTTTGTACTGATTAGCACAATGAACGCTTTTAGCTATATTTTTTTTAGTAAAAATCATTTTGGAAGCTCCTAAGCTACTCGCACGCGGACTAACTGAGTCGCGCCTGTGGTTACAATTTCATCGGCATAACATAGAATCTCTTCACTTGTTGCGCCAACGGTTGCAGGAGTCACAGCAATTTTTAGCGCTCCGTCTGTTGATGATCTTGCCAATGGCGTGCCTATTACCAGAGCTTGAGTGGTGATAACAAGAACATTCAAATACTCGCCAGAGCGCGGCTGAATGGCAACCATGTTCTCATTGATAGCCCATAGATCGTCAACGCTTTTAGCGCGCATTTGATCCTTGTCAGCAACCACAAATGGATTACCGAATAAGGTGGCTGCAATATCCGACAATTCAAAACCTGCACTTGCAGCGGCTTGAATCACAACCGAACCCGGCAAAATTGTTGCCTGAGTTGCTACGCCTTCAATATTAGAAGGCTTTGAATTTGCGCCATCAGCAGGGCCAACCCAAATTAATCTTTTTCCTTTAGTGCTCATAATTCAGGTTCCTATTCAGGCAATGTATCAGCGGAAGGGGCTTTGAAAGCGTCATCTTGACCACCGGCAGAGTTATTTTGTGGTGGGATACCGTAGGATTCACCGCAATTAGCAGATAGACCCTTTAAAGTATCAATACCCATTTTCTTTGCGCTTTCAACGTCAATGCCTGGGTATTTATCGCTATTACCAACGATCTCGGCGAACTTGTCTAACTCGCTTTCGTCTTTGGCATTTAATTGAGCTTTCAAGCCTGCAATCTCGTCGGTTACTGGCTTCAAAGCATTAGCGACAACGGCAGCAAGGTCTGCGCCAGTGTCTTTTACTTTGTCGTCGTCGCCTTCGGATTGATTAGCTTGAAGCTCATTGTATTTTGCCAAAATAGCAGCATCATCAAGGTTTTCAGTCTCAACTCCTGCGGCCTTTAGCGCATTAACAATCACTTCTCTCATATCATCATCCTGTTCATTAGTTTTAATTTTAAATGTCTCATCCCGCTCCACTGGAAGCGGTATCCCCATTATTATAGCCTTCTTTTCTCTTATCGTATACGGAGCGGAAAATAGCTGTTCGCCCGACTCAAAAATAAACGTACTAGGAAACACTCGAACAACCCAATCACCATTCAATGGAGGCTTTCGGATTGCATCACGTAGAGCGCTTTCGATTTCTTCGTGCGACATTTCTTTATCATCAGGCGTTTGGTCAAAAACAACATCCTGATTTATAAATGTCTGAACCTCGCACTCTTCGCCACTGGCATTTACTGCCATGCCTACGCCCTGATGCGGTTGCGCTGCACCGACATTATCCAAAAGGATTGCGTCATGGTCAAAGGTCATTTCTGTGGCTACCCAAGTGTATTCTTGGCCAGCCTCATTTGTTTTTATACCGTTAGTATCTTCGGGCACCAAAAAAACGCCAGTCGATGTATGGATAGGTCTAGGGTTATCATTCGTTTCAATTTCTTCGACTCGATCAAGTAAACGCTTCCCGCGCTCAGTCTTTTGCGCCTCTACAACATTGATTACTTTATCGATATGGATGCGGCCATTTTCTTGCCGTACATTTTGATTAAATGCACCCCCATGAAAATTATGGATAGCATCAGGATCATTGGCAGAAATAAAGTTGCCGTTAGAATCTGATGGATGCTCAATTGGTGCCAGCGTTCGCTCAAGACTTGCAAAGCTGTTCGCTATTTCTTCGGCTGGGTACAGTCCACCATTCATTACGATATTGT
>JBEQLM010000189.1:0-3809 GCA_040325975.1 Gammaproteobacteria bacterium
GCTCTATTGCAGAAGGTACTAGCCATATTAGTGGTTTTCTTGAAGGTGAAGACAGCCTGAATACACTACGTGCGTTTCGTGCCATGGGTGTTGAAATTGAAGGTCCGGAAAATGGCAAGGTTGTGGTTCATGGTGTTGGTATGCAAGGCCTTAAAAAACCAGATCACGCACTAGATGTCGGTAACTCGGGCACGTCTATGCGATTACTAGCTGGCTTGTTTTCAGGATTATCTTTTGATGTGGAATTAAAAGGTGATGCCTCTCTTTCAAAACGTCCGATGGCAAGAGTGACTAATCCATTGGCTGAAATGGGGGCAGTGGTTGAAACTGCAGCAGAAGGCAGGCCGCCTTTAAAAATATCAGGCGGTCATAAGTTGCACGGCATTAATTATGTAATGCCGATGGCCAGTGCGCAGGTAAAGTCCTGCTGTTTGCTGGCGGGTCTTTATGCCGAGGGTAAAACCTGTGTGACTGAGCCGGCACCTACGCGTGATCATACTGAGCGAATGTTGACGGCTTTTGGCGTACCTGTAGAAGTGAATGATTCAACCATGTGTTTGCAAGGCCCTGCAAAACTCACCGCCTGTGATATTGATGTGCCCGCAGATATTTCATCGTCGGCCTTTTTTATGGTCGGTGCCAGCATTGCACAAGACTCAGATATTACGCTTGAGCACGTTGGTATTAATCCGACTCGAACCGGTGTTATTGATATTTTGAAATTGATGGGCGCTAATATTGAATTATTAAATCAGCGTGAAGCGGGTGGCGAACCGGTGGCAGATATCAGGGTGAGAAGTGCGCAGCTTAAAGGTGCAGTTATCCCCGAACACCTGGTGCCCCTGGCGATTGATGAGTTTCCGGTGATATTTGTCGCTGCTGCCTGTGCAGAAGGTGAAACGGTCATCACCGGTGCAGAAGAATTGCGTGTTAAAGAATGTGATCGTATTCAGGTGATGGCCGAAGGCTTGCAAGCTTTGGGTGTTGATGCGAAGGCTACCGATGATGGCATGATTATAGAGGGTGGCACGATTCAGTCGGGCACGGTTCATAGTCACGATGATCACCGCATAGCGATGGCATTTTCCATGGCGGCTCTGTGCGCCACAGGCAAAATTGAGATTGAAGATTGTGACAATGTCAGTACTTCTTTCCCGAGTTTTGTCGATTTAGCTTCGAGCGCAGGCTTGAGCATTGAATTAATGGCTGATTCTTAATGAGTTCAAATATCCCAGTATTAACCTTGGATGGCCCCAGTGGCGTAGGTAAGGGCACCGTTTGTCTGTTGGTGGCTAAGCAGCTGGGCTGGCATATCCTCGATAGTGGCTCGCTGTATCGTCTGCTGGCATTGAGCGCTGGCGATAATGTTGATCTTGATAACGTGTCGCAACTTGCTGATTTGGCAAAGGATATGCAGATAGAGTACGTGACATCGGGCGATGCGCTGGGTATTTATTTGCGCGGTGAAAATGTCTCTGAGGCTATTCGCACTGAAGCTACCGGCGTGCTGGCTTCAAAAATCGCGGCCATTCCAGAAGTGCGTCAGGCTTTACTCGACAAGCAGAAAGCCTTCGCACAGGCTCCTGGCTTAGTGGCTGATGGCCGCGATATGGGCACAACCGTGTTCCCCAAAGCGGCATTGAAGATATTTCTTACCGCCAGCGCCGAAGAACGTGCAAAAAGACGTTATAAGCAGTTGAAAGACAAGGGTGTTAGTGCTAATCTCTCGCAGCTCACCGCCGAGCTCATGGAGCGCGACGAAAGAGACTCAACGCGATCAGCTTCACCGTTGTTAGCTGCCGACGATGCCATCGTCATCGATACTTCAGATTTGAGTATTGATCAGGTGTGCGAACAGGTCATGCAGCTTGTTGAACAACGCTTTTAGCTGGAAGTTTGAAATTAGCGGCCTACGGATCTTTCCATAGGTCATTTGATTAACTTAACCAAGTCTATCTACCACTGATTCCTTATAGGTAGGTAAACGTACAATCTAATTATTATGTCTGAATCTTTTGCTGAATTATTTGAAGAAAGCCTAGCCCATACCGAAATGACAGCGGGTACCGTTGTAACAGGTACAGTTGTTGAAATTTTTGATGGTTACGTCACTGTTTCCGCTGGACTGAAATCTGAGGGTGTTATCCCTGAAAATCAATTTTATAATCTCGCTGGCGAGCTAGAAGTAGCTGTTGGCGATGATGTCGAAGTCGTTCTAGAAGCCGTTGAAGACGGTTTCGGTGAAACGCGATTGTCACGTGAGAAAGCGAAACGTGCAAGAGCTTGGACATCTCTAGAAGCGTCATTCGAAGCTGAAGAAATTGTTGTTGGTACTATCACAGGTCGAGTCAAAGGTGGTTTCACCGTTGAAATGGGCGATATTCGTGCATTCCTTCCTGGTTCACTGGTTGACGTACGTCCTGTTAGAGACACTTCTTATCTGGAAGGCAAGGAACTTGAGTTTAAAGTTATCAAGCTAGATCAGAAACGCAACAACGTTGTGGTATCTCGTCGTGCTGTTGTTGAAACTGAGTACAGTGCTGAGCGTGAAGCTTTGCTTGAAAGTATCGAAGAAGGCAAGACCATCAAAGGTGTTGTTAAGAATCTTACCGATTACGGCGCATTCCTTGATCTGGGTGGCATCGACGGTTTGTTGCATATCACAGATATGGCCTGGAAACGTGTTCGTCATCCTTCTGAAATTGTTGAAGTGGGTGATGAAATCGATGTTGTTGTGCTTAAGTACGACAAAGAGAAAACACGTGTATCACTGGGTCTGAAACAACTGGGTGAAGATCCATGGGCAGAAATCGCTCGTCGTTACCCAGAAGGTTCACGTCTGTTTGGTAAAGTTAGCAACATCACTGACTACGGTTGCTTCGTTGAAATCGAAGATGGCGTTGAAGGTCTGGTTCACGTTTCTGAAATGGACTGGACTAATAAGAACGTTAGCCCTGGTAACGTAGTTACACTGGGTGATGACGTTGAAGTAACGATTCTGGATATCGATCCTGAGCGTCGTCGTATTTCACTGGGTATGAAACAGTGCAAGGTTAATCCCTGGGATGAGTTCTCTGCAACACACAACAAGGGTGACAAAGTTTCAGGTGTTATTAAATCAATCACTGATTTCGGTGTGTTCGTTGGTTTGAACGGTGATATCGACGGTCTGGTTCACATGTCTGACGTTTCCTGGGATATTGAAGGTGTTGAAGCCATTCGTGATTATAAGAAAGGCGATACCATCGAAGCGGTTGTTCTTTCAATCGACCCAGAACGTGAGCGTATTTCTCTGGGTATTAAGCAGATGGAGCAGGATCCTGTTTCAACCTTTATGGCTGAGTACAAGAAAGGCGCTATCGTTACAGGCAAAGTTATATCTGTAGATGCTAAAGCAGCAATCATCGATTTGGGTGATGGTGTTGAAGGTACATTACGTGCTTCTGAGCTTTCACGTGATCGCGTTGAAGACGCTAGCACGGTATTGAAAGTGGGTGATGAAGTTGAAGCCAAGTTGATGGGTGTTGACCGTAAGAGTCGCGCTCTGAACCTTTCAGTTAAAGCTAAAGACCATGAAGATGAATCTGAAGCCATGAAGGACTACTCTAAATCTCAGGAAACAGCATCAACTACTTTAGGTGATTTACTTAAAGAACAGATGGATGCTAACAATAAGTAATTTTTCTGCTAAATATAGAGTATAAATAATAAAGACGGTTAATCGAGGAAGGTTTCAAGTACTAATGACTGAAGAATCACTAGAAAAGTCAATGATGAAGTCTGAATTGATTGAGAGGATCTCACGCAAG
>JBEQLM010000018.1:0-14994 GCA_040325975.1 Gammaproteobacteria bacterium
GCGGCGGCGTTTCGGTCACCGGCGGCGCCAAGGACGACCGCAACAACGTCGAGCAGGTGCACGTGGCATCCCCCGAACTCGGCGCTCCCCCCTCGGCTTTTAATTAAATAGTTTTATAACTATTTTTTAACTTTAACCGCACCATGCTCTTCCAGGTAGGTTTTGGCGCGAAGACCCATATCAGCGGTCTTAACCTGATACTGCCAATGCTGACCAGCCCACAATGTGCCATTCTGGTAGTCGCCTTTTGCTGCGAAATCGTCAGCTTTCTTCTTAGCTTCAGCCGCAAAACCCAGCTGATCAGTAGCATCTTCAACCAGCGCGACTACTTGAGGGAAGTCCTTGTAGTTATGACTGGTGATAAATCCAACCACTGAATCAATAACCGCCTGAGTATCAACATTGGTTTTCACCTGTTTGTCATAATCAGCTTTGGTATAAGTCTGGCCTTCTTTCATCTTAGTGGCTTTGGCTTTGTAACCTTTTGGTGTTACCAGCAGATAACCTTGCATTTCAAGATGAAGCGCAGAACAGAACTCTGTGCAGTAATAAGGGAACACACCCGCTTCTTCAGCTTTGAATGTCGCTGTTACCGTTTTACCCGGTTCGATAGATAACTGCACGTTTTCATTATAGACAGCGAAACCGTGTGTTTCATCTTCGGCACGTTCCAGATTAGTCAGATGGATAGAAACCGTTTCACCTTCTTCAACCTGAATAATCTCCGGGGTGATGTGTGAACGAATCACTGTTCCATAAACATGTACTACACCATCTTTACGTACAACCTTTTCACGACCTGCACGTGTTTTATATTCAGATTTACTGTCTGTACGGCTGTTCCAGCCAGACTTATAACGTACGGCAGGTTTTAACTTATCGGCTTTGATTGCTACCGCGTAATGCGGTTCGCCTAATGGAAGCGGCATATCATACAACAGCTCCATCTTGTCACCACTGATATCGATCAACTGGTGATTCTGTGGATGCAACGGTCCAACAGGGTTGAATCGGTCAATCGCCAACTTGTTTAATGCAACCAGGTATTTACCATCAGGAGAAACAGAATCACCTTCCATTGTCATCAGGTGACCTACGTTATAATGGATATGAATTTGATCCAGTACTTTACCTGTACAGTAGTTCCACTTGGTGACCATTGAATCCACATAGATAGAGGTGTAAACCACACATTCTTTGGCATCATACTGAGTATGAAGTGGTCCTAAACCAACCTGAACCTGTTTAGATAAGGCAGATTTCATGGAAATGATTGGAATTCCGTAATCATCTTTACCTTCGAAAGTTTTGTTATCGATAGCTTTTTTGATCTTCTTCCAGCTATAAACCCAGGCATGACTATCAAGTTTACCGGAAACAATAATGTGAGTTCCGTCCGGGCTGACATCAACTCCATGAGGACTCTTAGGCTCTGGTATCAGGTACAACAGACCTTCTTTAACCGCCTGCTTCATGCTGATCATGTAAGAACCATTAACTTTTTTCACTTTACCGGCAGCAACCAGTTCAGCGGCTTTCTTCCAGTTTGTCACATGCATGAAGTCGGTGTCTTTAGCAGAACAACCCGCTTCGAATGGAGGACGGTTTTCACCACCTACATAACGCTCAGAACAGAAGGAGTTAGTGAAACCCCAGCCATAACTGGCATTTTTACCAGCGTCAGAAAGATCCTGACTGTAAGGAGGTAATTCGAAGGTAAATGATTTATCTTCATTGATACGGCCTTTATCCATATCAAATTTCCAGTAAGTCACACCACCACGATATTTGTCATTGAACTCTTCTAGAGGAACAAAATCGTTACTAAGAGGCGCCGCGTACTGAGCCGCAGACATCACGTATTCTGAGTTCGGTGTTACAAAAGCACCGCCATGTGATGATCTGAAGAAAGGATTAGATACGATCTGCTTGGTTTCAAAGTCATGTAGATCGATGACAGCGATACGTGGGTTGGCCTTATCGTTGATGAACAGATATTTACCATTGTATTCACCTTTTGTTTCTGTGAATGCTGGATGGTGGGTATCACCAAATTTGATTTCGCCATCGGTTTTACCCTGGTATAAAACTCTTTTTGATTCATCATCAAAACCGTAAGCCTGCCATGGTTCTGGGGTAAATACTGCGATGTATTTCAAGATACGCATTGATGGAATGCCATATACGATAACATGACCACTCTGACCACCCGAACTGAATGCCAGGTATTCATCACGACCACCCGTAGGTGTGTAAGTCTTTGCGGCAGCAAGAATATCTTTCTGCGTCAGACCGCGATCTTTCATGACGTCATCAAGTGATTTTGCCGACCATGCAGCTGTCGATGCTGACAGACCTAGCAATAAGCCGGTACAGACCGATAGTGTACGTGTAGTAAAGGTATTCATAACATCCTCCGATAGATGTGCCACACATCCAACTTTAGATGTGCCTAAATTCTTATTATTACAATTTTTACCATGGAAGTTTTCCACTAGCCTGCGACGATACGCCACATGCATAACGAATCACTTGATGTACATCAAGCGATTTAGAAACATGTGTCATATCACACACTTTTAGTTTTACTCGATTTCTGACAGGTAATAACCTGATAAACATGTGGAATACATAGGTACGCTGCAAGCCAGAGATATCTTGTGGCAAAATGCATACATACTATTTAATGTGATTATAAACACACAACTCGTGCAAGCACTGAATTTGTAGTAAGGCCACGCCAATAATAATCGTTAGGATTAAAAGCGAAAAACCCAGAGATTACCGAAGAGATGAGAAGATCATGCCGATAGAACAAAAACTGACCTCATCTTCGCTAGCTCGTATTGCTATCTTAAAACAGGTATCTGGAAATATGCTTTTATCTGATGATCACTGCAATGACTCTAATAACGATGATTAAACAATAGAAAACACAGCTCCTAATCCGATAACTAGACCGATTCAAAAATAACCACGATTTGACCTACATCAATCCTGTAACTGCTTGCTAGGGGAAAATCACCCCCTCAATTAACTCCGGTTAAAACCCTGCTGTTCTGCTAACTTTCGCAATCAGCAAAATATGCCTTGAACCTCGCGAACCACGTCAACACATTCGGACAGGCCATGCTAAGCCGTTATGGTGAGCGTGTGCATAAAGTATCTCTCGATGCCAGCTTTACCTGCCCCAACCGTGATGGCAGTCTCGGCATAGGTGGCTGTACTTTCTGCAACAACACCTCCTTCAGTCCTAATGGTCGAGAACCAGCTGAGGTCAGTCAACAAATCGATGCCGGAAAATTCATCATCAGAAAACGAACCGGCGCGAAAAAATACATCGCATACTTTCAGGCCTATACCAACACCTACGCAGAAACCGAGTTACTACAACAACAATACAATATGGCGCTCGCCGAAGACGATGTCATTGGACTGGCTGTAGGCACAAGACCAGATTGTGTCGCCGATTCAGTACTCGACTTATTGGCCGATTATCAAGATAAAGGATATGAGGTTTGGCTGGAACTAGGTTTACAATCTTCATTCGACAAAACCCTGGAGCGCGTCAATCGAGGACATGGTTTTGAAGAATATCGATCGACATTAATCCGTGCACGCAAACGTGGTATTCAAGTATGCACCCATCTGATTATTGGCCTGCCTGGTGAAAATGAACAGCATTATGAAACCACACTGGATCGTGTTCTCGAACTGGGTGTTGATGGCCTGAAATTACATCCACTGCATGTCGTTAAAGGCACACAACTGGCGAATGAATGGCGTCGTGGTGAATACCAGCCTTTAAAGCTTGATGATTACGTGCGTATTGCTGCAGATCTCATACAGCAAACCCCGCAGGACATTATTTTTCATCGCCTGACAGCGACAGCTTCAGAAAATATTTTACTGGCACCCAACTGGTGTTCAAAAAAATGGCGACCGTTAAATCTTATCGCTGAAGAACTTGAGACACGCAAACACTTTTATCAAACACCCTTAGTCGCTGATAAAACTAATAAATTAATACCAGCCAATATCGGCGGATAACATTAAACATGAGCAATACAAACAACACTATGGAACTCGTCTGTCCCGCAGGCAATTTACCCTCATTAAAAATTGCCGTTGATAATGGTGCCGATGCGGTTTACATGGGTTTCAAAGATGATACCAATGCCCGTCATTTTGCCGGACTCAACTTCAACGACAAACGAGCCCAGGAAGGCATTGCCTATGCGCATCAACGCGGCAGTAAAATGTTTGTAGCAATTAACACCTATCCACAACCTTCTGGCTGGCAGCGCTGGCAGGATGCCGTTGATCATGCCGCACAACTTGGCGTTGATGCGCTGATACTGGCCGATATTGGTGTCATGGATTACGCCAGCGAACGCTGGCCAGATCTTCGTTTGCATCTTTCAGTGCAAGGCTCCGCCACCAGTCAGGAATCCATTGATTTTTATCACAGGAATTTCAACATTAAACGTGCCGTCGTGCCGCGTGTACTTTCACTCAAACAAATTAAAACCGTCGCGGAAAATAGTCCTGTTCCAATAGAAGTTTTTGGTTTTGGTAGCTTGTGTGTCATGGTCGAAGGACGCTGCCTGTTATCTTCTTATGTAACAGGCCAGTCGCCCAATACCTTCGGTGCCTGCTCGCCTGCTAGTGCTGTGCAATGGAAAGAAACCGACGCAGGCCTGGAAACTCGACTTAATAATGTTCTAATCGACTGTCATGGCAAAGACGAATCTGCCGGGTATCCAACCCTGTGCAAGGGGCGTTTTAGTGTCAATAAAAACACTTATCATGCGATGGAAGAACCGACCAGTTTGAACACCATGGCATTATTACCTGAGTTGCAAAAAGCCGGTGTCGCTGCTATCAAGATTGAAGGCCGTCAGCGTAGCCCGGCATACGTCGAACAGGTCACCAAAGTTTGGCGTGCTGCTCTGGATTCCGCACAACAGGATCCTGAGAATTACCAACCGCAGGCAGAATGGTTACAGGCTTTGGAAAAAGTATCTGAAGGCTCTCAAACAACACTCGGTGCCTATCACCGCCCGTGGCAATAAAATCATGACAACACACACACTCAGATTATCCCTTGGCCCGATACTGTATTACTGGGAAAGAGAAACACTGTTTGATTTTTATGAACAAATAGCCAAATCACCAATAGACATTGTTTATCTTGGTGAAACTGTTTGTTCAAAAAGACGACTCATGCGAGACGAAGACTGGCTAGAAATTGCGGCACAGCTCGAACGTGCGGGCAAAGAGGTTGTGCTTTCAACATTGACATTGATTGAGGCCAATTCAGAACTCAGCAAATTAAAAAACATTTGTAAAAATGAACAATACACCGTCGAAGCTAATGACATGGCGGCGGTCAATTTATTATCCGGCAAACAGACTTTCGTTACCGGTCCAGCCATCAATATCTACAATGCACGCACCTTAAGTTTATTAGCCAAACAAGGCGTAAAGCGTTGGGTTTTTCCCGTTGAACTTTCACGTGACACACTGGCCGACATACTGGAGCAACGACCCGAAGGTGTAGAAACAGAAGTTTTTGCTTACGGAAGATTACCTTTGGCATTTTCAGCACGTTGCTTTACCGCACGTTATCATAACCTGCAAAAAGATGACTGCCAGCTGCGTTGCATTGATGATCCTGATGGTCTGCTGATGTCGACACGCGAAGACGATCCCTTTCTGGTGATCAATGGCATTCAGACACAATCGGCTAAAAGCTGTAACCTGGTCGCTGACCTTGAAGACATGAAACAACTCGGAGTCGATGTATTGCGTATCAGCCCACAGTCAAAATCCACGATAGAAATCATTAATATTTTCCATGATTGTCTGCACGGTAAAAAACTCATACAGGATGCTTCTGAGGAACTGGAATCACTTTCACCCACGAGCACCTGCAATGGTTACTGGCATGGTGGTGCGGGTATGGAATCTGTTAATCAATATTTTAATGAGAAAAAAGCGGAAACATTATGAACACAAATAGTCCTTTCGATCTAAACAATACTGCCGCGTACGAATCATGGAAGCAGGAAAAACTTCAAGGCTATCCTGAAAAAGCCGAAGACATGGTGGTTGAAATTAAAAACCCTCACAAGCTCAGCGATGCTGAAAAACAGGCGATTACGAAACTCTGCAAGAAAACCAACATGGCCGTATATGTCAGTAAAATGGGTGATGACCCAGACAAAAATATTCCCTTTGATATAGCAAAACAATTCGGCCTTCATCAGCTGAATAAAAATATGGGTGCAGACGATGATGGTATTACCGCACTGCAGGTTAACAATGACCCTTTGCACAAGCGTTACATTCCTTACACCAACCACGGCATTCACTGGCACACCGATGGTTATTACAATACACCCGAGCAGCAAATCATGGCGCTAAATCTACATTGCGTACGCCCCGCAAAAGAAGGTGGTGAAAATGCAGTCATGGATCATGACATCGCCTATATACAATTACGCGATGAAAATCCTGAACACATCAAAGCACTAATGCAAATGGATGCCATGACCATTCCAGAGAATGTGGTCGATGGTGAAATGCTTCGTCCAGATCGTGTTGGCCCGGTATTTTCAGTGAGAGATAATGGACAGTTACACATGCGTTACACAGCGCGGGCGCGAAATGTAATATGGAAAGATGATATTGCAACGAAGAATGCCGTGACTGCGCTGGATAATTTATTAACGTCTGACAATAAATACATTTATCGTCTGACACTGCAATCAGGCTGGGGATTAATTAGCAACAATGTATTGCATGATCGCAGTGGTTTTACCGATGATGAAGAACATCCAAGATTGTTATACCGCTCACGCTATTACGACTCGCTGGTACTGGATTAATCTCGTGCAAATAACTTTTTATAAACGGGCATGGTTTTTCTTGAAAAAGATTCGACCATGCTCAATACTCTGGATGCTTCAATATCCATGCCGTCAAGATAGTTTTTCAAACCAAGACCAAGCTCGGTATCACCTTCCATAACAAGGCGGCGTTGGAACACCAGCGTGTCAGGATCTACCTGTCGACTTGCCATTGACATGAAATCATACAGGGAAGCTCTAACGGTTAGATGGTTCTCGCCTTGTGTATTAGCACCCATCAATCGATTACCAGAAAGTGTCAGCTGGTAAGACAAACCTATATCACTGATCTCAATAGCAACCGATCTGTCCTGTAAAAAATCCAGTTCGCCGTCGTTTAAATCATCAACTAAAATTTTATTAATAATATTAGCCAAAAAACGATTATGTAAGGCTTGCGGCAATATTTTCAGTGGCAGTGAAAAAGGCTTAGGCAAGCGCGGACTTAATGAAACAGATGAATTTGAAGCTTGCATAACAGTACCTATTTAAATGCAGGATGAAAAGCTTTCAACCAGCATACGTGAATTCGATTATCATTAGTTAATTCGGGGTGAAAAGTCAGCGCCATGTGCTGTCCTATTCTCATCATCACCGCCTCATCATTATATTGCGCCAGAACTTCGATTTTATCATTATTTGATTTGATACTCGGTGCTCTAATAAAGTGCGCCAGATAAGCCGAACCATCAGTAACGCATTTCAAATTCAACTCAGCAGAAAAACTGCATATTTGCCTGCCGTAACTATTTCGTACAGCAGTTATCGGCATAATCTTTAGCGGAGTCACTCTTACATCATCGACAACCTCAGCCATCAAAATGGCGCCAGCACAAACGCCCATTACTGGTTTGTTTTCTGCAAACTCTCGCAACTTATCGTATAAATCAAACTTCTGAATCAACAGACTCATGGTTGTCGACTCGCCACCGGGAATAATCAGCGCGACACACTCAGCCAGCTCATGTGCAAATCGAACCCGTTGGCAGTCAACACCCATGGCCGACAACATCTCAATGTGTTTATCAAAGGCACCCTGTAAAGCAAGTACACCTACAACATCAGACATACAAGCTTTACCAGCCTCGGGTTGCCAGCCTGTCTTCAGGTGAAATATCCGTCATCAATAAGCCTTTCATACCGGCCTTAAGACCACTACTCACTTCTAATAAGACATTAGGATCATCATAATAGGTGGTGGCTTTGACGATAGCCGCTGCACGTGCCGCAGGATCTTCAGACATAAAAATGCCCGAGCCAACAAATACGGCTTCTGCGCCTAACTGCCGAACCAATGCAGCATCCGCTGGTGTTGCAATTCCACCCGCAGAAAAGTTGGGCACGGGTAACTTACCATGTTCAGCCACATAACAGACCAGGTCATAGGGCGCACCCATTTCCTTGGCAGCACTCATCAGTTGTTCCTTATCGAGGATGGTCAGGCGTTTCATTTCATTTTGAATGGTGCGCATGTGTCGAACCGCTTCGACGATGTTACCGCTGCCAGCCTCACCCTTGGTTCGCATCATGGCAGCACCTTCACCGATACGGCGCAAGGCCTCTCCCAAACAGGTCGAACCACAGACAAAAGGCACCTTGAAATCATGCTTGGCGACATGATTGGCTTCATCTGCAGGTGTTAACACTTCACTTTCATCGATAAAATCGACTTCTAATGCTTGCAGGATTTGAGCCTCGGCAAAATGTCCGATACGACACTTGGCCATCACCGGTATCGATACCGTTTCCTGAATCTGACGAATCATATCTGGGTCAGACATGCGTGCCACACCGCCATCCTTACGGATATCCGAAGGAATACGTTCCAGTGCCATCACCGCAATGGCACCAGCATCTTCAGCAATCTTTGCCTGTTCAGCATTGGTCACATCCATGATGGCACCACCCTTGAGCATTTCAGCCAGACCGACTTTGACAGTAAAGTTATCATCACCAGCCGTAGCCTGTGGCTCCGTGCTTGTATTATTTATTTCATTCATTGAGAGTGCTCAAGTTATTTATGGTGCACGTTCAGCCCCACCTTCCAGACTACAGAAAGCACGGCGAAAATACGAACCCGAACTATCTGTTAATTTGCATGATTTTGGTTTGATCCAGGTCAAATTCAAAGGTAAATAGCCTGCTGTATCAAGCATAGAAAAAATCTGATAGATAAAACATGGTTTGCATTACATGATTTGGGTTACACTTTATGCAGTAGTTATTCGGTATTAAGTTGTGAAAATAATCACATCAAAAAATGTCTGGCTTGCACTGTTGCTATCATTCTTCGCTGTCGTTCACGATGCGAACGCACTACTTAGCGACTGCGTCACTGAGACACCGTGGCAGGAACAGAAGCAGGACATCATCAACGCCAACCTGACAGGTATTGGTGTTGTCACCATCTGGGGGGTTGCTAACTGGGATTACTTCACCAACTCACCCAAATCCACCACGGAAAACTGGTTTCAGAATGACACCAGTTCTGGTGGCGCTGATAAAATTGGTCACATATACACCAGCTATGTCAGTACACACGGATTGTCCTATCTATATGAAACATGGTGCATGAATAAAGACGATGCTGCTTTATATGGCGCATTGTCCACACTGGCAATTCTGGGTTATATGGAAGTTGGAGATTCATTCAGTACTTATGGGTTTTCCAATGAAGACTTTATCGCAAACAGTGTTGGCTCCCTACTGGGATATTATTTATACGCCAATCCAGATCTCGCCAGCAAGATTGATCTACGATTGGAATATGGTATTCATCCAAATAATAACGATTTCACCACTGATTATGAAAACCACAAATATCTACTTGCGCTTAAGTTAAACGGTTTTGAATATTTCCGTAGTAACTTTCTAAAGCACATCGAATTGCAGGTGGGTTATTACACAAGAGGTTTTGATGGCCCACTGGAAACAAAAGAGCGTAATTTATTTTTTGGTATCGGCCTGAACCTAACCGATTTATTCAGAAGACATTCTTATAAAAAAACAGCCACAGTATTGAGATATATTCAAATACCCGGAACGAATATGGAATTTAATAAGGATATAAATAAATAAGTTCAGTACAAAAAGTTTTCACCAAAAAAGGTACAGAGAAAATCTTATTCAGATTATAAGTTTTCCAATATTAGCAACTACTACTCTCTAACCCTGATTTGCAGTGAAATTTTACTTCATATTAGTAACTATTATTAATCTTAGCTACTGTGCTGCAAACAGTTCAATTCGTTCCATTAAGCCACTATTGACGATAAAAAATAGAGCATATTTCACTCTAACACATTAAACTTGAAGCAACTAAAACACATTAACTATTTAAAGGCTAAATTATGGGAATAAACAAACTAACTGGTAGCTGCCTGTGTGGAGAAGTTACATATCAATTCATTGAAGACATTAAAGTCTTCCAATATTGTCATTGTTCTCGGTGCCAGAAATTTACAGGTTCCGCTCACGCTTCGAATATCATCATCGAGCCGAAGAATTTCCAGTGGCTCACTGGTGAAAATTCTGTAGGTAGATTTGAAGTGGCAGAAGCTAAACACTTTGCAACATCATTCTGTAAAAAATGCGGATCATCTCTACCCTGGTTGACTCAAACGAAAAAAGCCTTTGTTATCCCCGCAGGAACCTTAGACGAAACCCCAAAGATAAAACCTATGCATAACATTTATTATTTGGATAAAGCGGACTGGTATGAAGATGTTTGTAAATTGGTCAAGTATGATGAACTGCCAGTTAAGTAGCGTAGCTATAATATCTAGAGATAATAATTAGTTAATAATAATGTATTAGCGAGCGCAATTTAATAACAGTTTCAATAATGGGTATAGATGTGCCTGTGCCGTTATTTAATGCCTTGAGTATAAAGTGACCACAAACTCAAATAACTAATTACTTTAAAGGATGGACTTTTAATGCGTGTTTTTTACACAGTTCCGAAGGGGTGGAACTCAGGAATGAGCCGAATAATTCTCGCCATATAGACCGTTAAAATCAAAGTTTAGATTTCTGCATTAATCCCAGTCAGCCAATACCACTTTGCCGATGGAATTGCCTTGCTCAATCATCGCATGCGCCTTGCGCAGATTTTCTGCATTGATCGGTCGAATGACCTTATTGACTGTAGTTACAAGCTCACCGTTATCGATAAGATCAGCAATTGCATTCAAAAGGCGTTGTTGCTCAATCATGTCAGGCGTTTGATGCATGGACCGTGTAAACATGAACTCCCAGACAAAGCTTGCGCTTTTGCTTTTCAATATACCGAGATCGACTGGCTCCGCTGTTTCAACAATTGAGCAAATACGGCCTTGTGGCGCAATAGCTTGAGTCATTGCCAGCCAGTGTTGATCAGTATTGTTCAGACAGAGAATGTAGTCGACATGAGGAACACCCAGTGCCGCCAGTTCTTCATTTAACGGCATGCGATGGTTGATGACGTGATCAGCACCGAGCTTTATACACCAGTCACGCGACTCATCACGTGAGGCGGTAGCAATCACTTCTAACTTCGCTATTTTGCTCGCTAGTTGAATGGCGATCGAACCAACACCACCAGCGCCACCGATGATGAGAATGGATTTTCCTGCATTGCCACCATCGAGTGAAATACCCAGGCGATCAAATAATGCTTCCCACGCCGTAATGCCTGTTAGTGGCAAAGCGGCCGCTTCGGCATATGACAGGGAAGCAGGTTTTTTACCAACGATACGTTCATCGACTAACTGGAATTCACTATTGGATCCAGGTCGCGTAATGTCGCCCGCGTAGAACACCTGATCGCCAACAGCGTAATGTTCAACCTCAGGCCCTATTGCAATAACTTCACCACAAGCATCCCAACCCAATATGCGCGGTGTTGTCTCTGTTTTGTTGTTTGGCGCACGCACCTTGGTATCGACCGGATTGACAGAAATCGCCCGCACCTCAACTAACAAATCTCTTTCGGTTGGCTCGAATCGCTCGATTTGAATATCGACAAGTGATAGTTCATTCTCGATAGGTAGATATTGATACAAACCTACAGCTTTCATTGCATATGCTCCTGCAGAACTTCGCAGCTCTTCTAATAAAAAAATACCAGCAGACTTTTCTTATACCAAATGGTCTGCAATTAGTTCAGTGATATCGATAACTGATACATCCATATCATTGTCCTCCAGTCCATCCTACAGCATAATCCGGCAGTTTCAATTTGATACCAGGTCACCTGCTAATAATAACAATTATTAGTGGGAGCAACTTACTGATAGATCCGATAAGCTGAGACTTTCCTGCTTACCTAAATAGCTTGCCTGAGCCAGGAACAACTCCGCAGTTGCCTGAGCATCCGCCAGTGCATTATGTTGTGCGCTATCAGGTAGGCCATAACGTTGGCGGCATTGTGCCAGTCTTAGTCCTTTTGTTTTACCCTGTAGATGCATGCGCCTTTTTTCGATAGCCATGGTATCAACATAACTGAACAATAGTGGACAGCGGAAATTCTCGATGCTGGCTTTTTGTAAAAAACGCATATCGAGTGATGCATGATGAAAGACCAGTACTGCGTCTGGTATCTGTTTCATCAACAGTATCAACACCGTCGCCACACTGTTAGCACCAGCAATATTCCTGTCGAGCAAACCATGTATTTTACTGCTGTCTCCAGTGCCTCTATCGGCGTGGATGAGAAGATGTTTTGCACTGGAATTTACCATACGCCCGTGTTCTATCATCACCCAGCCAATACTCAGCAGTTGGCAGTTTTTCGGATCGAGACCACTCATTTCACAATCGAGCACTAAAAATCGCGTGTTTAGAAATGACTGCGATGCAGGAATAACAGGTGCTTGATACAATGCTTGTAGCGGAGTGCCATTCGCTATCTGACTGAAGCGCCAATATTGCAAGCTATGGATGAGTTTATAAAACACCGCTACCAAACCGTACACGTATTGCAGCCTGTGCATCTCGAACGATATTGAACGCATCTTTGAGTTGATGGCGTACCAATGCTGACAATTCTTCGGGATCTAGATAATTATTCACGCTAACGTTTGCACGGTACTGTTTACCTTGTGCTTCTAATCGTATGCCGGCAATGAACTCATACGCATCAATCAAGCTGTAAGCCAGTTCTTTTGACATCACGCCAGCCTGCTCCATGGCTTGCAGACGTTCGATTGTATTCAACGGTTTCAGACCGGCAGACAGTGCGTAGTTACGTGCGATATCAACAATGGGTATGGTGCCACGTTTTTTGAGATTAAGTGTCTGGTTATGATCGCCATCGGTCTCGAGTACAAATGTTTTGAAGAAACCTAGCGGCGGTGAATGTAACAAGGCGTTGTCACACATCATGGCAAGAAAGATTGTGTTAGTTTTTGATCGTTCTAAAACATATTCGCGCAAGTTTTTGCTAAGTTCTACGTTGCCTGCGATATGACGCATATCAAAAAATATACTGGAGTGCATAATCCCCATGGCTGAGGGATTTTCTATCCAGTTCGAAAAATAGTTCTTCCATATTTTTAACGGCTGCCGCCATTTATCAGTTTTAGCCATGATATCGCCAGGACAATACGGCATGCCACAACTATTGAGGCCATCATTAACAAATTCGGCAAGGTGTTTAAAATAATCATCATCGATGTCAATATCGTCCGGCAGTAATAATCCGTTATCCTGATCTGAACCTAATACCTGCTCCTGCCTTGCCTGAGAACCAAATGCTAACCATGCATAATCGCAGGGTGGTGTTCCGAATTTACGTTCTGCTAACTTGAGAAGACGTTTAGTTATACCATCTGAAAAGGAGGTAATGATCTTACCGATCTCTACAGCACGTGCATCACGTTCTATTAACTTCACTACCAGACCAGGTAAATTTTTAGCCGCTGAACTTAGCTCATCAACTGTATCAGCTCTATTTATTTCACGGATTAACGATAAAGGTTCCGCATTGTTCGCCCGTAAAATATCACTTAAGGTGAGAATGCCGACAGGACTGGTGTCGAGAACCACAGGTAGATGATGAACACCCTCAGACATCATTTTTAGATGCGCATCATATAAGCGGCTGTTTACATCAATACAGTGTGGCCACTTTGTCATAACCTTCTCGATCACTTCAGTACCTGATACACCTTTTGCTAAAACGCGTGAACGAAGATCACGGTCAGTTAATATGCCAACGAGCTGTTTATTCTCCTGTATCAATAAAGAAGAGATCCGATGAAGTTTCATCAACTCAGCAGCATTTTGAATGGTTGCATTGGGACTTGCGCTTATGATACCAGCCGACATTGCTTCCTTAACACGCTGACTTAAATAATTATCGTTGACCAGTTGATCAACATGTGATTCAGTCAAGCTGATAACATTGCTCGACGTTGAATGAATATTCCGTTTTTTATCGTTTTCGATTAGAGACGCTATCTCACTACAGGTTGCACTTAAAGACTGCAAAGCATAATCAGTTAATTCGTAATACAGACAGTCTTCCAGGACAACGATACGTGACGGACCAGCCTGTTTGCTGCTGATCTTATCGGCCAGCAAATAGTCACCACTGCTCAATCGATCAACGAGTTCACCCTGATCGGTTTTTATCTCCATGCTGCCCGAGCGAACGATCAGCATACCGATCTTATAATTATTATTTGTTGAACTATCTAACGAAATCTCACTGCCTGATTTACTAAATGCGACAAATATGTTGTCACTGGCATACTCAAGCTGAGATTTCGATAACTGATTGAATGGCGGGTGCTGGACGAGAAACGCCTGCACGTCATTTGTTTCACTAACCATTGCGAATGCTCTGGTGACTGTAATTTTTCATATGATTTACGAATATATATCTAAAACACATTATTTATAATCTGATATTAAGATCATGTTTTTTGGGCACTCCCTCGTTAAATCTACCACGTTTAAAGCAGACGTTACACTATCGGATTATTTTGAAAAATTATCCTGGGAAAAAGAGGTCTCATAATCGATGAAAATCGTGGTTGTTTCTGCGTAATACAAGGTATCAGAAATATTCAAAGCTAAACGCAAAGCGCTTTGATCA
>JBEQLM010000190.1:0-3784 GCA_040325975.1 Gammaproteobacteria bacterium
GACAAAGAACGACATAAAGCCGAGTTTAGCGCCGTACGCTTTCTCAAATTTTTCCTTATGTTTTGCACGCAAATCCATGACTGGTTTCATATTCACTTCATTGAAGGTGGTCAATATCGCTGCATTTTGTTGTGCCTGCAATAAACGCTCAGCAATACGTGCACGCAATCGCGTCATCGGCACACGCTTTTCTATACGTTGCCCCACTGCTTCGATTTTATTGACTGAAGTACGTGACTTATCAGCCGAATCTTTTACATTATTTTTAGGCTCAGATTTATTGCTTTCCACTGGAGCATTTTTGTTATTTATAAAATCCTGTATGTCTTCTTTGAGTATACGGCCATGTTTGCCGCTGCCCTGTATCATAGAGGCATCAATACCCTGTTCGTGCATCATCTTTCTGGACGACGGACTGATGGCTACATCACTAACAATGTCGACACTGTCTTTTGCTGCTGCGGCAATTACATTTGATGATGACTCGACCACAACTTCATCTGACACTGCTGCGGTTTCATCAATGATAGCCAACACCTGTCCGGCTGTTACTACTGAGCCTTCATCAAAAAATATTTTTTCAATAACGCCCGAACTGATAGCCGGAATTTCAAGCACGACTTTGTCGGTTTCCAGGTCAACTAAGGCTTCATCCCGCTTGATCGACTCACCCTGCTTCTTGTACCAGTTCACAACTACCGCATCGGCAATTGATTCAGGTAGTTCTGGCACTTTTATTTCAATACTCATTTGTTCGCACTCATTTTGGGGCTTGCCTCTTATTATCAATCTGATGGTCATCAATCAGCTGATCATTAAACATGATTGCACGCTCAACCAATTCAGTTTGCTGAATTGCGTGTAACTTTGCCGAACCCACTGCCGGTGCAGAAGATGAAATGCGGCCAACATAATGCAATTTCCATTCACCCTTTAATGTGGCATTTGCTCTTGGCTCAACAAAATCCCAGGCGCCCTGATTTTTTGGTTCTTCCTGACACCATATTAATTGATTTGTTTTAGTGTAACATTTCAGCAATGCATTTAACCCTGCCGCAGGGAATGGATATAGTTGTTCAACACGAATAATCGCCACATTTTCACGTTTCTCTATTCGACGTTTTTCAAGCAGGTCGTAATATACCTTACCGCTACACAGTACAACATGTTCAACTTTTTCAGGATCTATGGCATCAATTTCAGAGATGACTCTTTGATAATAACCACTCGCCAAATCATCCAGAGAGCTAACACACAATTTGTGCCTTAATAAACTCTTTGGTGTCATAACGATTAATGGTTTTCTACAATTGCGCACCATTTGCCGTCGTAATAAATGATAAATCTGCGCCGGCGTTGATGGCACGCAGACTTGCATATTTTGTTCTGCGCACAGCTGTAAGAAACGCTCCAGCCTGGCCGAAGAATGCTCCGCTCCCTGACCTTCATAACCATGTGGCAGTAACATCACCAGGCCACAGGCTTTTCCCCACTTATGCTCACCAGAAGAAATAAATTGATCGATCACTACCTGTGCGCCATTAGCAAAATCACCAAACTGCGCTTCCCATATCGCTAATGTATTTGGATCTGCTGTCGAAAATCCGTATTCAAAGGCCAGCACCGCTAATTCTGACAATAAGGAATCGATAACTAAAAAATTATTTTTATCCTTACCAATGCTGCGCAAAGGTACAAAAGCGAGACGTTCATTTTGATTATGCAAAACTGCATGACGATGAAAAAATGTGCCGCGGCCACTATCCTGCCCTGACAACCTCACTGAAAAACCATCATGCACCAATGTCGCATAAGCCATAATCTCGGCATAGCCCCAATCTATTGCTAATGCACCAGCCGACATTTTATGTCGATCACCGATAATTTTTGCGACTCGGGGATTTAAACTAAAACCATCGGGCAATTGCTGCATGCTATCACTTAGCTTGCGCATCACATCAATTGCCACGCCTGTGTCTACATCGTCCATAGTCGAGCAATTCGTAAAAGGTTTCCAGTCGATTAAATCCGATACATCAACTTGCTCGTCGGGCAGTTTATGTGGAACAACACAATCGCCCGCTTCGAGAACTTTACGTAGATCAGCAATCATTTGATCGACTTGCTCTGAGCTTAAACTACCCTCTTCAACTAATTTCTGCGCATACAAGGCACGCGTTGTTGGTAAGGCTGAAATTTTTTGATACATTATCGGCTGGGTTGCTTTTGGCTCATCCGCCTCATTATGACCATGGCGTCGATAACACAGCATATCGATAACCACATCTTTTTTAAATTTCATTCGATAATCAAAAGCCAGTCGCGTTACTCGAATCACTGCCTCAGGGTCATCACCGTTAACATGAAATATTGGCGCATCCACCATCTTTGCAATATCGGTACAGTAGTGAGTCGAACGCGAGTCATCCTGATTACTAGTAGTAAAACCAATCTGGTTATTTATGATGATATGCACAGTGCCTTTCGTTGAGTAGCCACGCGACTGTGACATCTGCAGGGTTTCCATAACCACACCCTGGCCGGAGAAGGCGGCATCACCGTGTATCTGCACAGGTATAACCTCAACGCCTTCAGAATCACCGCGCCTGAATTGCCGGGAACGCACTGAGCCTTCAACCACTGGACCAACTATTTCAAGATGAGACGGATTAAATGCCAGAGCAAGATGTACCGGCCCGCCAGGCGTACTCATATTGGATGAAAAGCCAAGATGGTATTTCACATCACCGGTTAACTCGGTAACGTGCTTGGTACCTTCAAACTCACTGAATAACTCAACTGGAGTTTTACCCATAATATTTACCAGCACATTGAGTCGGCCTCGATGTGCCATACCGACGACCACTTCCTTTACCCCCTGTTTACCGGCATGCATCACCAGCTCATCGAGCAATGGAATTAATGACTCACCGCCTTCCAGAGAGAATCTTTTCTGGCCCACATACTTTGTATGAAGAAATCGTTCCAAACCTTCTGCATCAGTGAGTTGTAAAAGAATATTTTTCTTTTCTTTTAAACTTAACTCAGCACCGTTACTCGTCACTTCTATACGTTGCTGTATCCAGCGCTTTTCTTCTGTGGCGAGCATATGCATATACTCAACCCCTGTCGAACCACAGTAACTCCTTACCAGAGTTTTATGAATTTGCTCAAGTGTGGTGCAATCTGGACCAAATAAAGAGCCCGTTTCAAAATCTGTATTTAAATCATTAGCGCTTAAACCGTGATACTCAAGACTGAGTTCGGGGATATTCTCGGTCTGAGTTTTTTCCAGAGGATTTATGTTTGCCTGCTGATGACCGCGAAAACGATAAGCATTAATCAACTGCAGCACATGAACTTGTTTCTGCTCCTGCTCGACGATATAAGCATGGGAAGGCGCTGAAGCATGCTGGTGTTCTTTAGCTAAGGATTTGAAATAATCACGCACCTCATCATGTGGCACTTCATGTTCAATTGAGCCATTTCCATTGCCCGATTTTGCTTTTGGCAAAGCGTCAAAAAAATCACGCCATTCAGTATCGATACTCCCAGGATTTCTAAGGTAATTATTATAGAGCGCTTCAAGCCAGGCAGCACTGCCACCACTTAATTGTGAACTATTCCACAGTTCCTGCATGCTTAGCCCAGGGGATTGCGCCATTTTTAATTTACACCTCTTATCTTTATCTTAATTGTAGAAGTCGATCACGGACCTCGCCTTAAACTAGGCCTATATTAATCATAATTATCTAAATAAATATATCAGCTTTTATTGTCAGGG
>JBEQLM010000191.1:0-3764 GCA_040325975.1 Gammaproteobacteria bacterium
GCTGTGAAAAATATAATATATTGAAATCAATTGCTTGAGGTAAAGTTCATGAGAACAGGAGTATTGATTTTTTCTATATCCCTATCGGGATTTTCCTTTTTAAATTAATCGAAAAATTACTAAATATTGTTAATCTAACTGAGCCAGAAGTACAGGCTGATACTATGGGTGGACGTTAAGCAGGCTGCAGTAGACTTTGTTAATCATTAATCGAGCTGTTTTCATCATGGCCTCTATCTAAATTATATTGGCTTATTAGTCGACGTAATCTGGGTCTCGAAACTCCGAGAATTTCACAGACTTTTCCTTTGTGCCAGTTGGCAGCTTCTAACACGCGGATAATATGTTGCTTTTCAATTTCCTGAAGACTCATTTTGCTCACTTCCTGAGATTTATCAGAAGAAATAAATGTTGTAGTGTCTTCACAATATTTTTTTACTTTATTGGGCAACAGGTCACCGGTGATAACTTCTCCGGAGCATAAGGCTACGGTTTTCATTAAGGTGTTTTCCAGTTCTCGCACATTACCAGGCCAGTCGTAATTCTGGATATAGGTAATAACATCAAGGGATAGACGATGAATGTTGCTGTTCATTTCCTTATTAATTTTGCTGAGCAAAGCCTGAACCAGGTCTGGAATATCTTCGCGACGTTCTCTAAGCGGCGGAACATGAATGTTGACAACCTGTAATCGATAATACAAATCTTCTCTGAATGTGTTTTCTTCTACCGCTTTAGTTAGATCAACATTGGTTGCGGCTATGACTCTTGCATTGGTTTTAAGTAGTTCCTTCGCACCCAGGGGTAAGTACTCTTTTTCCTGTAATACACGTAATAATTTTGCCTGCATGGATGCAGATAGTTCACCAATTTCATCAAGAAAAATAGTGCCATTATTCGCCATGGTGAATTTGCCTATCTGCTTGGTCACAGCACCGGTAAATGCGCCTTTTTCATGGCCGAACATATCGGATTCCAGCAGGGTTTCAACTAGTGCAGCACAGTTAATCGCCACAAATGGCGCATCAGGATTTTTTCCTGCCTTATGAATGGCACGGGCAACCAGCTCTTTGCCTGTGCCACTTTCGCCGGTAATTAATACTGTTGCAGGGCTGTTGGCGACCATGCCAATGGTTTTGTAAATTTCCCGCATTGCCTTGCTGTGACCGACCATGGTATTGGTTGTTGATAAAGAAAAGTCCTGCGGGAAAATCTCCAGATCATCACTGTATTTGGTGTTTTGCATCAGGGCTTTGTTTATTGCCTGATCAAGTTCGTCTATGTCGATGGGCTTATGAATGTAATCATCAGCTCCCAGTTTCATTGCCTGAATAGTTGTGTCCATGTCATGGAAGGCAGTAATCATTAATACGCGGGCATTTTGATATTGTTGTTTGAACAGAGGCAGTCCGTCCATACCACTTTCTCCAGGCATTCTGATATCGAGAATAATGATGTCTGGATTAACAGTGGCATCAAAATCAAGACCCTGCTTAACGCTATGGGCCGTATAAACTTCATATCCTTGACTGTTAAAATGCATTTCCAGTGTGCGGCAGCTGGCTACATCATCGTCTATTATTAATATCTGACTCATAATATCCCTTAACTATCTATATCTGTGTAATTGGTACTGTTGGAAAAATGATACTGGCTTTGGTGCCTCCAGACTCCACTGGTTCCAGTTTTATTTCAGCATGGTGCTGGTCAATTATTCGTTTGATAATGGCAAGGCCCAGCCCGGTTCCCTTGGCGCGGGTGGTATAGAAGGGTTCGAATAATTGTTCGATTTCCTCGGTCTCAATGCCATAGCCATTATCAATAATTTCGATTAAAACACTGGTGCCTTTATCAGTTAGTTGTAAGCGTGCTTCTATTTGTATCAGTCGCTTACCTTTATTGTTTTCCATTGCCTGGGCAGCATTCAAGATAAGGTTGGATAATGCCTGTCGCAGTCGTATGCTATCGCCGTTAATTGTAGGTAGGCCTGGTTGAAAATGGGTGCTGACGCTAACCCCGTACTCTTCCAGTTGTTTCTGTGTGGTTAATATGGCCAGTTCAATTAATTTGTCTAAACTTAACCACTCGAGATGCAGATTTTCAGGACGTGAATAACTTAGTATATCGGTGAGTATGGATTCCATGTATTTGACCTGATCTCGGCTAATACTAATGAGTTCATGTTCCTGATCACCTAAAAATTCGGTGGCGGATTTTTCCAGTATTTGCATGCTCATTTTTATTGATGAAAGCGGGTTTCGAAGATCATGGGCTATCATATTGGCCATACGACCAACGGCAGCCAGTTCCTTATTTTTCTGAATTTTTTGGTTGTGCGTTTCAACTTCTTCCTGCAGCAGTTTACGCTCGGTAATGTCTTCTTTGACAGCAAGAAAATTGGTAATTGCACCATTAGTATTACGGAGTGCTGAAATTCGTGCAGTTTCCCAGTATAACTCGCCGGTTTTTTTCCTGTTATGGAACTCACCTCTCCATTCACCGCCAGTCATAATGGTTTGCCAAAGATTGCCGTATTCGTTTTTGGATGTTTCGCCGGATTTTAAAATGCTGGGGTTTTTGCCGGCAATGTCTTCCAGCGTGTAGCCGGTCAACTGGGTGAACTTAGGATTGATATACTCAATGTTACCATGACTGTTGGTGATCATAACGACACTTGGGCTTTGCTCAACTACCTGACTAAGTTTGCGCAGTTGTTCTTCATTCTTTCTTTGCTCGGTAATATCTGTGCCTAGCAGGGTGATACCGGAGACGTTACCATCGATATCATAGGACAAGGTGGCATTCCATGCGATCAGGCGGCTTTCATCCTGACGGGTAATAATTTCACCTTCATCAATAATGGCTCCCGTGGATGAGGTAATAGCTGTTGCGATGATTTTTTTACAAGTGGTTCGGTTTTCTTCGCTGATAAAGGTAGTAAACCAGTTTTTCCCCAGTACATCATTTTTTTCCCAGCCGCTCAGGTGTAGTAGGTGATTATTGCAGAATATTATGTTGCCATCAGTATCCAGGCTAACGGCGGCAAGTTTGACGTTTTCCAATATGGTTCGAAAGCCGCGTTCATATTCTGTTTGTGCTTCTGCGTGCTTATGTTTAACCCACAATCTGGATGCAAAGGCGGAACCGAATAGAGCCAGGGTAAAGACTATAATATAGAGCCAGAAATTTTGGTTGATGAAATCATTTCTTGCACTGGCTAGAGTCTGAGGTGAAACCCGTGAGGTGATTACCCAGTTGCCCATAGCCACTTTGTGATCTGATTTGTGAACCGTTTTTGTTTTTCCTGATTGAGGTGACATGGCGGTGTATGTAAACAGGCCATTTTCGGAATAAAACTGGCCTTGTGCAGAGCTGGAAATTGTATTCCATTCAAAGCTATATTGATTCGAGAAGGCGTGGTCGTTATTAAACATAAATCCCCATGCCTGTTTGGGGTCCGGGCTAATTAGCCAGTATCCCTGATCATTGAGCAACATCATTTCACCGGATATGTTTGCGCCGGCAAGTAATAATTCATCAATAAGGTTTTCGCCAAAATAATTGAGTAGCAAAATCCCTGTTTTATTACCCTCTTGGTCATAGACGGGCGTGCCAATTCGTATGGTAGGCTTAACAGGTTTTTCTATAATTCCAGATCTATTTAAAATGTATACCAATACAGGATTGTCTCCTTCACGAAATATTAAACAGATAACTCAGAATTGTTTGAAAGGTTACGTCAATTTAATTCGCCGAGACTATCG
>JBEQLM010000192.1:0-3715 GCA_040325975.1 Gammaproteobacteria bacterium
AGACGAAGCAAGAATTATCTCACGCGCCGAGCACGGTATATCACGTAAGAATATTGATGAAAGTGCGCTCAAGGTTTTATACCGTTTGAATAAAGCCGGTTATGAAGCCTATCTGGTGGGCGGTGCCGTGCGTGATTTGTTATTAGGTCATCACCCCAAAGATTTTGATGTGGCTACGGATGCTACCCCCGAACAAGTTAAAGAATTATTCCGTAATTGCCGTTTAATCGGCCGTCGATTCAGACTGGCACATATTCATTTTGGCCGCCACATTATCGAGGTTGCGACTTTTCGTGGTCATCATGGTGAATCACAATCGGGTCATCAGGATGATTCTGGCCGTATTCTTCGTGACAATGTTTACGGTGATCTTGAACAGGATGTCTGGCGACGTGATTTTACTGTGAATGCGCTGTATTACAATGTCGCTGATTTTTCCGTGGTTGATTTTGTTGGTGGTTATGAAGATGTCATGGAAGGCCGTTTGCGTTTGATCGGTGATCCTGATGATCGTTATCGTGAAGATCCGGTGCGCATGATTCGAGTGATTCGTTTTGCCGCCAAACTGGGTTTCAGTATTGATGAAAGTTGTCAGGATTTTATTCGTGACCAGGGTGTCATACTCAGGGACGTACCGGCGGCGCGTTTGTATGAAGAAGTTTTAAAGCTGTTTCATTCGGGTCATGCGATTGAAAGCTTTCGTGGACTTCGTGAATATTATTTGCTGGAACATCTTTTTCCAGAAGCTGCAGAGGCGCTTGATGGTAATGAGACTGCATTGAAGTTTTTGCAGTTGGCAATGCAGAGTACCGATGAACGCATTCATCAAAATAAGCCGGTAACACCAGCTTTTTTATTCGCGGCTTTATTATGGGCACCGTTGCAGGTACGAACAGAAAAACGTTTGGCTAAAGGTGAACCGCATGCCCTTGCATTGCAGAAGTCTGCCTCTGCCATGGTTGGCGAACAAGTTCGTTTTGTTTCTATTCCGAAACGTTTTACTACGGTGATGCGTGACATCTGGGCTTTGCAATCACGTTTTTCCTATCGCACGGGTAAACGTGCAACTGCGGTGTTTGAACATCCCAAGTTTAGAGCCGGTTACGATTTTTTATGTCTTCGGGCTCAAGCTGGTGAAATCAGTGATACAGATTGTCGCTGGTGGACCGAGTTTCAGGAAAATTCACCCGAAGCACAGAAAAAGAAAACCGAGTCGCATCAACGACGTCGGCCTGCACGTCGTCATCATAGTAATAAAACAAAAAATTAATGCATGGCTGAATCTGTTTATATTGGTCTAGGTAGCAATCTCGAAAATCCTGCTGAACAGATTAAGGCGGCGGTGATGGCTCTAAGACAAATACCTGATACGCAGTATGTCGCTGATTCAGGTTTATATTTGAGCAAGCCACTACTTATAGAAGGAACCCAGCCAGATGATCAGGCTGATTATTATAATGCGGTCGCCTTGTTAGAAACCACGCTTGAACCTTTAGTTTTGTTAGATTATTTGCAGGCGATTGAAAACAAGCAGGGACGTGTACGTGGGCAGCGTTGGGCAGCTAGAACGCTTGATTTGGATATGTTGATGTACGCTCAACTACAGATGAACCAGACACGTTTAACATTGCCGCACCTCGGTATTGCTGAGCGTGAGTTTGTACTTTATCCCCTGCAACGATTGTGTCAGAAATTGCAGCAGCCTGATTTGAAAATTCCCGGTCATGGTATGCTAAGCGAGATCATTAAAAGCTGTTCTGAAAATGAGTTGAAATATGTTGGAGAAGTTGCATGAATGAGGCGAATGCTAGCCTGGATTTGTCACAAAAGTGGCCGGCTTTTGTCGTGGTAGAAGGACCTATCGGTGTTGGTAAAACAACGCTAGCGAGAAAGCTGTCAGGTTCCTTCGACAGTAATTTATTACTGGAAGGTGCTGATGATAATCCTTTTCTGGAACGGTTTTACGAAAACCCCAGAGCGGCAGCGTTGCCGACACAATTACATTTTTTATTGCAGCGTGCTCGCCAGCTCAAGGAAATGAATCAGGAAGATATGTTTAGTCCTGTGAGGGTGGCCGATTTTTTGATTGAGAAAGATCGTCTGTTTGCTGAGTTAACACTGGATGACGATGAACTGGATTTATATGAACAGGTTTATTCGAGTTTAACACTGGATGTTCCCAAACCCGATTTAGTGGTGTATTTGCAGGCACCGGTTGAGGTCTTGCTGGAACGAATTCGGAAACGTGGTTTGTCGCATGAAAAAATGATTGAGGCGGCTTATCTGCAACGTTTGTCCGATGCTTATGTGGGTTTCTTCTATCAATATAACGAAGCACCACTTTTAATTGTAAATGCGGCAGATATTGATTTCGCCAATAATGAGGAAGATTATCAATTGTTATTAAAACGCATATTGGCCAATCGTAGTGGTCGCAATTATTTTAATCCGTCATCAGTGATTATGCAGGAGTTGATATAACTATGAACGCTCGTCCAGATTCATCTCAACAGACCAGAAAAAAAATCACCGTACGCAGCCTGCATGATAAAAAGCAGGCGGGCGAAAAAATTGTTTGTTTAACTGCTTATGATGCCAGCTTTGCACGTGTACTGGATCAGGCTGATGTTGATGTAGTGCTGGTTGGTGATTCGCTCGGCATGGTGGTGCAGGGTCATGAAACTACCTTGCCGGTGACGGTTGGTGATATGTTGTACCACGCTCAGATGGTGATCAAAGGTTTGTCGCATTGTTTGATGATTGTTGATATGCCATTTTTGAGTTATACCTCGGTTGAGGCCGCACTGGAAAATGCCGGGCTGTTTATGAAAGAGGCAGGTGCTCAGATGGTGAAACTGGAAGGTGGCGCTGAGCAGGCAGAGATTGTTTCTGCATTGGTACAACATGGTATTCCAGTGTGCGCTCATCTTGGTTTGCAGCCGCAAAAAGTCCATAAGTTGGGTGGTTATCGCGTGCAGGGTCGTGAAGCCAGAGCCGCTGAAGCCATGCTGGAAGAGGCTCGAATTCTTGAACAGGCGGGTGCTGATTTACTCGTGCTCGAATGTGTACCCAGTGAACTGGCAGAAATTATTAGCAAGGCTTTGACGATTCCGGTGATTGGTATTGGCGCCAGTGCAGCTTGCGATGGCCAAATTTTGGTGCTCTACGATATTCTGGGTTTAAGTATGGGGCGGGTGCCTAAATTTAGTCATAATTTCTTGAAAGAGGCCGGAAGCATAGAAGGCGCAGTTAGTGCTTATGTTGACGCGGTTAAGTTGGGACAATTTCCTGGAAAGGATCATGTCTTCAGCTAACGATCATATGGACGCTCCGATGGTTGCACGAACTATTAATGAGGTTCGCCAGCGGGTGAGTATATGGAAGCAGGCGGGCGATAAAATTGCCTTTGTGCCCACCATGGGGAATCTGCATGCGGGTCATTTGAACCTGATTGAGGCAGCAAGCAAGTCGGCTACACGAGTTGTCGTGAGTGTTTTTGTTAACCCCATGCAGTTTGGTGAGGGGGAAGATTTTGACACATATCCGCGCACGTTCGATGCTGATATGAGCGCGTTGTCGAAATATACGGTTGATATGGTGTTTGTGCCGTCGGTGACTGAGATCTACCCGGAGAATATCGAGAATGCGACCTTTGTTGAAGTGCCCAAACTTTCCGAAATACTGGAGGGTGAGCATCGTCCGGGCTTTTTCACCG
>JBEQLM010000193.1:0-3709 GCA_040325975.1 Gammaproteobacteria bacterium
GCATCATAAGAGCGAGGTATGGCATTAATTAAAATCTTACCTACTTGACAGATAGTAACTTCTAAATCTTTAAACCATTTAATATTACCTACGTTGCCTTGCTCTATTTGCTGCAATCCTGCTACGCCACTTTGTTGTGCATTAGCGTTACCTTGTTGAGATTGGAACGTATTACTTGATGCGTTAATTTGCTGCTGCATGTTCTGCATCGTTGTTTGTAGGCCTACGCTCGGTTGTGGGCCACCTGTAAAAGTAGGCATTAAGCCGGGGTTTTGTGGCTCAATGTTAAATATACGAACGGGTGCGCGGTCTGTGTTCATTTGAGAGTAATCGTTACCCTCTGCCATTTCGTCGGTCATCCAGATATTAGGAGATGGAGACAATGCGCCATCCTCAATGTCTCGACTAGTGGCGTAGTTATACACACGCTGAGAATCATATAGGTTCTCAAGCTTACCAAAGTAAATACAGTTGTTTTCTATAATGTCAAAGTTGCCATAAATTGGCACTAGCGGAATGTAATCGAATACCGTTTCCTCTTCGCTATCTAACCACATACTACCGTCGAACATGCGAGAGTACACGCGCCAACTCTTTCTAGTTCTGCGCTTCTCTTCTCCATTATCGTCTAGCTCAATAGTGATACCTTGCTGTGCTAACTCATCCTTGACTGATTCAAATTTATCATCATCACGGTAAACTGAGCCGTCAGTCATTCTGATTAATTCAATGTTACGAGGCTTTCTATAATAAAGCTTACCAACAGTGACAACTTCTTTTCTGTTTATATTATTGTTGCCGCTATTATTGTGTTCAGCATTATCACCAACTGACATATTTGAGCCATCAGGCCATCTTGAATTGTACTCATCAACAGGTAAGGCAACTAGTTTTACACCCCAATTAGCATCACTTCTGTCTTGCATTGTCGATGATAAATCAAACCAAACAGAATCAACCGCGTTAGGTATATGACGAATAAATAAATCTTGATCGAATGAATCACCATCTACCCAATCTTGTACAACCTCTAACGCATCGAATCCGCCAATAGAATTAGATCGACCCATTCTTTTAAATACGTCCTCGGCGTTTGATATGTTACGAATATTGCGAATAAGACCGTCGAACTTCTTAGCCGTGTCCTTTGAAGCACCGCCACCCGAAGGACTAACACGAATAGTAAAATCAGACTGTGATATGTCACCTGCAATACCGTCGATAATAGGTGTACATAAATCAAATGAACCTTTAAATCGTCCATCCATCTTATTGCTGGCGTACTCGTCCCACATACCATCACGCTCCGTAATAAAGCGTTTAGCCTCTCTCACTTTGTCGCGTTGGTCTTGCTCAGAATCTTGACTCTTCTGAATCATTATCAGTACGTCGCTGATTTCGGAGTAGTCTTTATTTAATGGCATACAATTACCTACATATAGTGTCGAATGTTAATTTGGTTTTTTTGGTGGTAACAACCGGCTCTGTAAATGTTAAAGCTCCAGCATCACCATAATCAGGGCTAAACCCATACTTTGATTTAATCTTATCTTTTGACCATAGAACTCTTCTATCATTAGAGTCTCTATCATAAGGAGAGGCGCACAAATCCGCTTGCATCTCATCATCGTCTGGTATTTCAACAGGTAAAGACTCGTCAACCATCCAGTCAGCCATCTCTCCCCACATTTCATTTCTTTTGTTTTTATACTTCTTGGGTTTTAATGGTGATGATCCAAAGTAAACAGCCTTAACTCGCTTTTTATAACCTAATTCGTGAAGTCTATCGACAATATCAACACCACCACCCGCATCAATGAACATCATGTCAGGAACCTTTTCCGCATCAGCGTCAATTGTATCTAATTGCTCTATGCAGATTGCTACATTCTTGCCTAGCTTGTCACACTCTTCACCTTTGTAAGCTTTCATGCCGTACATCTTTCTACCTTGTCGCTTAACAATAGCAAATCTATCGCCACCACGACTTGGATCAACACCAACAATAAGTGGGCCACTTCCTTTTTCTTTGTTCTTTCTGGCTGACATACAATGGTCTGCCTTTATCAACCCATCACCACCTGATACTTGAAAAGCCTCTGCCGCATTCATTGGATATTCCTGCTTAAAAGCTCGCTCTCCATCAACGCCATCAGTGGTTAACTCTGCAACTTTCATTCTACGCCAAAATAATTGCTCTCTGTTTATATTGTAAATCTCAGCTAGAAGCATTTCTTCATCAGTGAATACAGTACCATCAGGAATAGCCTTTTTATATTCTGACTGCCAAAACCAAGGAACAAATACAGGTATAAACTCACTCAACCCTTTTTCTGCTAACTTCCATTGCTCATGAAAGAAATTACCAACACCGTTAGCTGTGCTTTCCCATACCACTTCGGTTCCTGGCGCGTCTGGCACTGCTTGCATAATTCCTTTTGTGTGTTCGCTAGCGTTCATCCAGAAAGCAACCTCTGAGCCATGAAAGTATTGTATTGTTTGGCCACGACCTACAGCTTTATTACCTGCTGTACCTATCTTATAGCCAGAATCTAAAGCGTCGAAGTGTAATTCTTTGGCGTTAGCTGCCGACGTTGTAGGCTTAACGAATGGTGGTAGGTTGTCATAATAGCGCTCGGTCATCTCAAACAGTGCGTTCGTTGACTCTCCGTCATGCGTGAGTATGAAAGCTTTAGTGCCTTTGTTGTGAGTAGTGCGCCATATAAAGCGACCTTCGACATAAGTACTAGCGCCTTGTTGCCTACCCTTTAATAGAATAGCTCTCACCTTGCCCGTTTCTTTTAATTGAGTTTCTAGCCTGTCATGTATGTATTTCTGAGCATCATTTAACGATAAAGGCTGCAACCCTTCATGCTTGGTTCTTATCTTTAAACAGTTTCTAGCGTAGTACTCAAAATCATCTTTAAGTAACTGCCGCTTACCTGTTTGATCACTCAAGAGTATCTAGCCATTGCTCGTGTGACATCTCAACGGTAACTTGGTTAATCTTCTGCCCATCTTTGCGATCAACAACTCTATTAGCTGTATTTAAATCACCAGTAGTTAGCGCTTCTTGTATGATAAACCTAGCTTGCATAACAGGCTGATTCTTTAAAGTCTCTTTTCGCTCCGCAAATGCGTCATTCTTTTGACAGTACTCATATAGCGCTGTCTTACTAATGTCCGCATAGCAGCAAGCCTCTAAATCCGTACAGCCAGCGACAAACGCCGATTCTAATTTGCGGATAACTTCTGGTGTCATAACTGAAGGTCTACCAGCCATTACGCCCCCTATTAAGCTTTGTATAATTCAAAGGTAGCATCACCCGTTAAACCTGCCTTAAATCGACAAGTAGGCAATACAATTAAATCAGTATCGGCTGCTGTTACAACTCCATTTACGATACCGTTACTATTAACTAGCGTCATAACACCTGCAGGAGCATAGTTTAATGTAATAGAACCTGTTCCTGGTGCTGCTACATAGTTATATGTGCCTCTTGTTACTGTTTGTTCTTCGTCTGCTGTAAATATCATGTTTGGTTCCTTTGTTTAAATCTGTAGTGATAGACGTTAACTAACCCTTTGTTTTTGATGATAACTCAGTTAACTAACTTACACCCACAACCAAGTTCCGTCTGACTGTACTGTGGGTGATTGCCCAACCAACCCCGTCAAACCCACCTCATCAAGTGTAAAGTTTGTCTGT
>JBEQLM010000194.1:0-3701 GCA_040325975.1 Gammaproteobacteria bacterium
GATCTGGGTGCGGCACTAACTGAATTTAAGCGAGTATTAAAGCCAGGTGCATTATTACAGTTTGCCACCTTCGGCCCGGATACACTGAAAGAGCTTCGTGCCAGTTGGCAAGAAGTGGATGCCGCCGTGCATGTGAATAGTTTTATCGATATGCATGATATTGGCGATGGCCTATTACAAGCAGGTTTTGCGGAGCCGGTAATGGAATCAGAAATCATCACCGTCAATTACAAAGAAGTTGATACCTTAATGCAGGACTTGCGTGATATCGGCGCTAATGTAACTGCTAACGGACACCGCCAGGGTTTGTTAACACGCAATATGTTAAAGCAGTTGCGTGGGGCTTATGAATTATATCGACAGGATGATGTATTGCCGGCCAGTTATGAAATTGTTTATGGCCACGCATGGGTTACAGAAATGAAAGACAAAACAGTTAGCAGGGATGTTGAGGTTGCATTCACAGGCTAATATATGCGATAAAGAGTTAAATCCCACAAATAAAGCTTATTAAATTCATAAAAAATACTTTAGAGCAACTATGATTGTTGCGTTATTGATTTCATCTAAGAGGAAAAGTTATGAAAAAATTAAGTTTTATATTTATTGCAATGTTGGTTGCAGGTTATAGCCATGCAGCAAGTACCGACAAATTGTATTTTGGTGGTGGTTTGGGTTCTAATTCGTTATCAGGTTCTGGCTCTGCCATAGGTTTTCAGTTTTTTGGCGGTTATGATTTACCTGTTAAAATGGGTAAAGGAAAGCTGTCGGTGGAAGCGGGTTATATGGATAGTGGCAGTATGGATATGAGTGTGACTGTTGGTATCCCTCCGTTTGTTATAACTATTCCTGGGCAGGCAAAAGTAAAAGGTCTTTGGGGAAATGCTGTTTTCAGTCTACCATTACAGGATAAGTTGAACTTAATCGCACGTGCTGGATTAGATATAGGTGATGATGATGGTTTTATGTTTGGCGCTGGTTTAGGGTTTAAATTAAACTCTAAAATGGAGCTCCGAGGCGAGTATGTAATGCGTAGTAATCTTGATTCATTGCAAGTTAATTTTGTAATGAGAATGTAGATTTAGCAAGCGAATAAATAAAAAAGCCCGGCAAACTGCCGGGCTTTTTTATGGTTAAGATTTTATTCTTTAGGTATTACGCGGTAAACGCAACACGTAATTTTTTGATGGCATTTTGTTCTATTTGACGAATACGCTCAGCTGATACCTGATGCTCGCCGGCCAGTTCGTGCAATGTTGCCTTGTCTTCATTCAGCCAACGTCGTTGGATGATGTCTCGGCTGCGCTCATCTAACTGTTGCAACGAGCTAGCCATGAGCTCCAGATGTTGAGACTGACTATCGTCGGCTTCTAACTGACGTGCAGGATCGGCGTGCTGATCTGTTAAATAAGCAGAAGGTGAAAAAGCATGTTCATCATCTTCACTGGCAGGTGCGTCAAAAGCCACATCATAGTTACTCAGACGTGATTCCATTTCTAACACAGTTTCAGGTTTTACACCTAAAGTGTCAGCGACATCCTGAACCTCCTCGTGATTAAACCAGCCCAAACGTTTTTTGCTGCTGCGTAATTTAAAGAACAATTTACGCTGAGGTTTGGTGGTCGCGATTTTTACGATTTTCCAGTTGCGAATGACAAATTCGTGGATTTCAGCTTTGATCCAGTGAACGGCATAAGAAATCAGACGCACATTGTGATCGGGTGAAAAGCGTTTAACCGCCTTCATTAAGCCAATGTTACCTTCCTGAATTAGATCATTGAGTTGCAAGCCGTAACCCATGTAACCACGGGCAATTTTGACGACAAAACGCAAGTTGGCCATGATTAGTTGCTGAGCGGCATCAACGCTACCATGCTCATGAAGCTCGATGGCCAGTGCACGCTCTTCTTCGGCACTAAGTACAGCAAAGCGGTTCACTTGCTGAATATAGGTGCTCAGATTGCTAACGCTAACCGGATATTGATAGCTAGCGGGAACCAGGGCTGTGTTCATAAGACTGTCTCCACGTTTCATGATTAAGATATTAGCACTCGTTATGTCTGAGTGCTAATTCTAGCAAAAGTTCCGTGGAGAATAACTATGATTAATTGATGGAAATCAAAAAGGTGACCTATTTAGGTAGGTTCGATTTCATCCAGATGGCGGCCTACGGCCAGCCATGAGCCGAACAGGCCGAGGCCGCAGCTGATAATGATGAGCTTGCTGGTGTCACCCAGGCTGAGCCCACTGAGTTGGAATTCACTGTGATAGAGCAAGGCGAGTTTTTCGACCGGTTCTGCCAGCATATAGAGTGATAACGTGGTTAGCAGCCAGGCCAGCAGACCACCACTAAAGCCATACCAGAAGCCTGTGTAGAGGAAAGGGCGACGAATAAAGGCATTAGAGGCGCCAATGAGTTTGGATACTTCAATTTCAGAACGACGATTTTGAATGTCCAGACGAATGGTATTGCCGACAATCAGCAATACCGCCAGTCCCAGTAGACTACCGATAGCCCAGATGACGCGATGAGCAATTTCGAGCAGGGCATACAGGCGTTTCACCCATTGCATATCAAGCTGCGCAAGTTCCACCAGTTTATTGCTTTCCAGTTCTTTGAGAAGTTGCTTGATACGGTCGGGGCGATTGGTGTCAATAATAGGTTGAACTACCAGAACGATGGGCAACGGATTGTCTTCAAGGAATTTCAGTGCTTCACCAAAGCCGGAGAGTTGCTTGAATTGTTCCAGCCCCTGTTCTCTTGAAATCATAGTAACGTTGTCGATTTTATTGTGTAACTGCAAACGGTTGAGCAGTATTTGTGCGTTTTTCTCACTGGTATTGGCGTGTAAAAATAGTGAGATTTTGGTTGAGCTATCCCATCCACCGCTCAGGCTGCTAATATTATTGAGTGCCAAATACAGCCCCGCAGGCAGTGTTAGCGCGATGGCAATAACCGCCGTGGTCATCGATGTTGATAAAGGGTGGCGTGTTAAACGGCCAAGACTACCCAGTAGAACCCTGATGTGGTGAATAAAATAGGCGGTGATTGGTGTATTGCGTTGATTACCTCGGCGCATGATCAGGCTGCTCCAGCGAAATTTTTAACAGGGCTGATTTCATCGTTAATGACTCGTCCATCTTTCAAACTTAGAGCTCGTGCACCTATTTGCGCAATTAGATCAAGGTCATGGCTGGCGATCAAAACACTGGTTCCAACCTGGTTGAAGCGGCCGAACAACTCCATGATTTCCAGCGAGAGTTCAGGATCCAGATTACCAGTAGGCTCGTCGGCCAGTAATAAAGCAGGTTTGTGGACGATGGCACGAGCAATGCCAACACGTTGTTGCTCGCCACCGGATAGCGTGATCGGGTCAGATTTTTCTTTTTTGAGCAGGCCAACCTGATCCAGAGCAGCGCGTACTCGGCTTTGAATTTCTTTGTGACGATAACCCTGAATCACCAGTGGCATGGCCACGTTATCAAAAACGGGGCGATCATAGAGCAGGTGATGATTTTGGAAAATAATGCCGATATTGCGTCGTATGTAGGGTACTTTACGATTACTGATTTGACCAAGGTTGACGCCATCGAGAATAATCTGGCCACGGCTGGGTCGTTCGATGAGAGCGATCAGCTTGAGCAGGGTACTTTTACCTGCGCCAGAATGTCCGGTGAGATAGCCCATTTTGCCTTTGTCC
>JBEQLM010000195.1:0-3688 GCA_040325975.1 Gammaproteobacteria bacterium
GGGAAATTTACTATACCTTATCCGGAATGACAGTTTTTCTGTTGGGCGCAATTATTCTTGCTGCGTATAGAATTAATAAGTCATCAACAGACGCGTTGAGATTGTCATTAAAAAATGAAGATTTAATTAAAAATATTACTCGTGCTTCTAAAGATTTGGAAAATCTTAATCGATCATTAACTAGTGAGATTGAGTATGTAAGAAGTATTGAGGAAGAACTAAAAAAAGCCAGAGATGATGCTGAGAGAATGAGTCGTACCAAGGGTGAGTTTCTGGCTAATATGAGTCATGAAATTCGTACTCCTATGAATGGTGTGATTGGCACGCTTCAGTTGTTAGAGGATACAAGTCTTACCGAGTCACAACGTGAGTATGTAAAGGTTGCTCATAAGTCAGCAGATTCCCTGTTATCGATTTTGAATGACATTCTCGATCTTTCAAAAATTGAGGCAGGTAAACTGGAATTTGAGGCTATTCCCTTTGATTTGAGAGAAGTTGTAAAAGATGTTATTGCGCTGCATGCCTCAAAAGCTGAACAGATGGGCATTTATTTAAACAGTGATATTGACGAGGCCGTGCCTAAAAAAGTAATTGGTGATCCCACTAGAATGCGGCAGGTGATGGTTAATTTAATTTCTAATGCGATTAAGTTTACCAGTGAGGGTGGCGTCAGTATTCGTGTCAAACTAAAGCTTAAAGATGAAAAAGATGCTTTGATTCGCGTTGAGGTTATGGATACTGGTATTGGTATCCCTGAGAATAAGCATCAAAAATTATTTTTGGCATTTTCGCAAGCCGATGGATCAACTACACGTAAACATGGTGGCTCTGGTTTGGGCTTGACGATTGTACGGCAACTGGTTGAGATGATGAAAGGTAATTTGGGTATTGAAAGCGAGCCAGGTAAGGGCTCGAAATTCTGGTTTGTGGTGCCTTTGAGTATTGCGCGCGATGATCAGTTATTGCCGGTGCTTTCAACTGAAGTTGCTAAGCCAGTTGTACTTGCTGGCAAGGTGCTACTGGTCGAAGATAACCCGATTAATCAGATGGTGGCGAGCAAGATGCTGGAAAAAATTGGTCTGGAATCAGTGCTGGCAGAAAATGGCAAACAAGCGTTGCAGTGTTTGCAACGGGAAAAATTTGATGCGGTATTAATGGACTGCCAGATGCCGGAGATGGATGGTTTTGAAGCAACACGGATATGGCGCGAGCAGGAGCAACTTTCATCAAATGGCCGTATACCTATTATTGCGATGACGGCCAATGTTATGCAAGGCGATCGGGAAAGGTGTTTATCTTCAGGCATGGATGACTATTTAGGTAAGCCTGTTCGTCAGGCTGAGCTTGGTAGTATATTGCAGTGCTGGATAAGATCTGATGTGCAATAGTCGTTTATTATTAACTCAGGCGTTGTAAAATTCGTTCTCTTTCATTAATGAGACGATCATGGGTCCTGTTAGCATTTCTCAACGTTGGTATCGGCGTAGGCAATTACCTTCAAAAAAACTGCCTGCCAATATTCGTTCATGGCTGTTTGATGCCTCATCATTGACCGCAAGATTGATACGTTATGGTTCAGGTGATTTTCGTGTTGAATTGTTATCTCAGGAAATCAGACGGCCAAGAAGGGATGAGGCTAAAGCTCTTGGCATATCAAATCAACAGTTTGCTTTGATCAGGCAAGTGCATCTTTGTTTTGGCAGTCAAGTAATGGTTTATGCTCGAACGGTGATTCCGCTGAGTACATTGACAGGTAGTGAGCGTAGCTATGGTAATTTGGGCAATCGTCCTATGGGAGCAATGCTGTTTGCCGACCGAAGTATGCGGCGAGAGGAAGTTATGGTGACAAAGTTATCCCCAGATAACTCACTGTATAAAAATACGGGCGCACAGGATGGGGCTATATGGGGGCGGCGTTCAATCTTCCATGTCGGTGATAAGCCGCTGCTGGTGAGTGAATACTATTTACCAGACTTATTTCGTCGTTAACGGTTCTGCATTCGTCGATTTACTTGCTGAAGTAACTTCTGACATTTTTAGAATAATTATTTGTTTTACTGGCACGTCCTGACCAAAGGGACCACCCGCACCTGTTTGTACGTTTGCGATGTTATCCATCACATCCATACCACGGGAGACTTTTCCAAATACGGCATAACCCCAGCCACGCATATTTTTTCCTGTGTGATCGAGAAAAGAGTTATCAGCAGTGTTGATAAAGAACTGGTTAGTAGCTGAATGTGGTGCACCAGTGCGCGCCATTGCGATTGTACCTTTTAGATTCTTCAAGCCATTAAACGCTTCATTAGAAATCGGTTGTTGAGTGTCAGTTTTTGTATAATCAGTGGTAAAGCCACCACCCTGATTCATAAAGTTTTTGATAACACGATGAAAAATGGTGCCGTCATAGGCACCAGCATTGGCGTAGTAAAGAAAATTCTTAACCGTCTCGGGGGCTTTGTCAGGGTAAACCTCTAATATAACTTCACCCATGGAGGTTTCCATTTTCACATTGATAATTCTGCCCATATCTAAAGGGTCTGTCAGTATTGTTGCTTGCTGATTCTTGGTCGGTTCGGGATCGGATAATGTGGTATAGGCTTGTGATAGCTCAACAAAAAGAAGCACTGAGCCTAAGCCCAGGAAAAGAGCGATTGCTGGAAAGAAATATTTTTTCATAATAGAAAATTGTTTGAGTATTTAAGTTGGCAGCTAATTTAGCTGAAAAAGAGGTGCTTGTCAGCTGGTTGAGCGCATTGATTTTGACTGGCTGGAACTAGTTGAGTCTTTTTGAGCCAGTTGAGTATTGTGAATACCAATTGCCCTGAGAAATAGTGACACCAGTTCGCGGCTGAGTTCTTTCAGGCTGATATCAACCAGACGATCCTGGGGTTGTAGGTATTTTTGCAGTAGTGCTTCACGAACCATGCCCTGAAACATCAGGCTGGCAGAGAGAATAGTGATTTCCCTATCTGCAAGATCATAAGCCAATCGTTCGTTCATGCTGAAGTTGATATAGTCGGCAAAGCTTTTCCAGCGGTTTTCAAAAAATTCACTGGTGGCTGGGTTGCCGTCGAGCAAGCTTTGCATTTCAATGCGCAGTAAATTGGGGTTTTCGTCGATACTGTGGATAAAAACTTCGGTCATACCGATGAGAACTTCCTCGAAAGTGGCTTCACCGTTAACAACCGCATCAACATAACTTTCTCGTTGTGATGAGAGTTCTAATAAAACCGCATCATAAAGTGTTTGTTTGGAAGTGAAGTGCCGATACAGAATGGCGGGGCTGACATCAACAGCGCGGGCAATTTCATCGATAGAAACGCCGTGAAATCCTTTTTCAGCAAACAGGCGTTGCGATTCCTTGAGAATTGACAGCCTGCGTTCAGGGCCTGATAAACGAGTACTCATAAGCTAAACGATAAACAGGCCCTGAAAGGCAGAGATGATTAAGACTTCTTAATCATGAAGACAAATTTGCCGTCTTCTTCGCCACTTGAAATCAGGGTGTTGCCTGTTTGCTTGCAGAAAGCTTCAAAATCTTTTACAGAACCTGGATCGGTTGCGATGATTTTAAGAGTTTGACCGTCTTCAAGACCAGCAATAGCCTTTTTAGCGCGCAAAATAGGTAGTGGGCAGTTCAGTCCGCTGGCATCCAGTTCTGAATCAAAATCACTCATAATAAAAC
>JBEQLM010000196.1:0-3676 GCA_040325975.1 Gammaproteobacteria bacterium
CTTATAGCCATGAGCTTTGATGTCTTTGCGACCTTCAATGGCAGAATGTACCTCGTTAAAAGGAAATTCCTCCATTCCTATCCGCTTGAGAAGGGTGAGGTTAGTAGAGGGTACCGTCAACAGTTGAGCTACCGGTCCATTACCAGTGGCATCCTGACCATGGCAGTTTGAACAAAAGACTAAGTACGCGGTTTTCCCCCGTTCAATCGTTTCTTCTCGATCTCTAGCCAATGTGACGCCGGAGAACAAAGGAGCAATCAACGCTAGACAGACTATCGAAGTGATGGTTTTCATTTGAGACTCCTAATTGCAAATTTCTTTATATTACCGCTAATAATTATTAAATTAAGCCTGATAATCATAGAACATATTGACTTGAGTCAACCAAGTATATCAAAAGCATCATTTGAACTGTTTGTTTAATAAATTAGTAAAATAGATAATCTGGATTATAGTAAGGGTTGAGACCGCCATTAAAGTCAGACATTTTTGGAGTATTTAATGAACGTCCGCTATGGGTCGGTAACAGACACCCAAATTAGTGCAGTTGTGGACACAACCATCAACAGATTTAATAACTAAACTAGGCAATCCGCCTTTCGTACACTAGATACACTAGCGGTATCACCAGCAATGTGAGCACAGTCGAAGCGAATGTACCGAAGATAAGTGACACGGCCAGACCACCGAAGACGGGATCAAATACGATGATGAAGGTGCCGAGGATGATGGCGAATGCGGTTAACAGTATCGGCCGTAAGCGTGTGATGCCTGCTGCCAGTACCGCTTCATCGAGTGTGTGCCCCGAACGTCGGTATTCGAGAATAAAGTCGATCAGTAATAATGAATTGCGCACGACGATACCGGCGAGTGCAATCACTCCGATCATTGAAGTGGCGGTGAAATACTGGCCCATGATGGCGTGTCCGGGTAGAACGCCGATGATGGTTAAAGGGATTGCGCCCATAACAATTAATGGAATGGCGAACGAGCGGTAGTAACCGACCAGCACTAGATAAATTAGAATTATCGAGACGGCGAAGGCTGAGCCCAGATCACGAAACACATCCAGCGTCAGGCGCATTTCGCCATCCCAGCGCACAGCATAACCCGGCTCTGTTGGATCGGACATAAAGTATTGAGTCAGTTTGACGCCACTGGGTAAAGCATTGTTTTGCAGATAATCCCACATGTCAAAAACCGCATAAACCTGGCTGGTGCTGGCCAGTTCACCGGTGACATAGACCACCGGATACTGGTCTTTGTTCAGTATTGGTTTTGGTGCAATGCGTTTTTCAATACTGGCAATATCCGACAATGAAACCTGCCGACCTTGCGGTGTGGTGATAAATCTTTTGGCCCGGTGCGATCAGATGCCGGTACGCGGAAACTGATGGGCACAGGTTCTTTTTCATATTCAAGGTGTACCGTTCCCACGTCTACACCGGCAACGAAGGCGCGTATTGTTTCGGCAATACTCGCTGTTGGAATACCCGTTAACATGGCCTTTTCACGATCAACCACAATATTGTATTCAGTAAAATCGTCGGTGACTGAATCATCTATATCGACGACATCGCCAGTCTTCTCAAAAACTTCTGCGCGTAATTCTTTAGCTATTTCTCGTAGCGTGTCGTAATCGGGGCCATACAGTTCTGCCAATATAGTGGCGCGCACTGGTGGTCCCGGTGGATCTTCAACCAGTTTGATATTGGCACCGGTTTTTTTCGCCAGCTCAACTAACTGCGGGCGCATATTGAGTGCGATATCAATCGAGGATTCATCACGATCATGTTTGTTGATCAGGTTAACGCGCACTTCGGCAATGTTCGGGCCGCGTTTTAAACCAGCACCACGCAGCAGTCCATTAAAATCAATAACACCTGGCTGGCCGACGCTGGTTTCCCAGGTTTCGACTTGTGAATTCAACCTGACCATATCACCAACACGACGTGCTACATAATCGGTGGCTTCCAGCGTGGTGCCTTCTGGCATATCAATGGTGATGACAAAAGTATTGGTGTTATTTTTTGGCAGCATTTTGAATTGCACCCACTGCACCGCTGGCATGATGAGTACCAATACCATAACCAGCGCAACGCCCATAAAAAATAAATTGCGTGTTAATCGGCTGTCAATCAGGCGTTTCATCAGACGCGCATAATTGCGTTCTATCAAACCATGATGGCCTTCTTCGTGCCCCGACCCCTGCACTTTTAAAAATCGAAACGCCGCCCACGGTGCAACAGTGTAGGCAATCGCCAGCGATGCAATCATCGCGACCAGCACATTAAAAGGTATCGGTGACATGTATGGCCCCATCATTCCGGTGACCCAGAACATAGGCAGAAATGCGAGGATGACGGTGAACGTTGCCAGATTGGTTGGCTTGCCTATTTCGTTGATGGCACGTACAGCAGACTGTAAACGGTCGACATTTTTACCGGCGTAATGCCGGAAAATATTTTCGATAACAACGATAGAATCATCCACCAGCAAACCCAGCGACAATATCAGCGCAAACAGGGTGATGCGGTTAATGCTCTGACCGGCGATGTAACCAAGGGCGAGCGTAATAAAAAGAATCAAAGGGATGGTCACGGTAACAATAGAAGCGGCACGCCAGCCCAGAAAAATCACCAGTAAAATAACTACAGTGACGATGGCAATCGCCATATGTTCGATCAGTGTATTGACCGCATCCTCAGCCTTGGCACCATCATTGCGTGTGACATCGACATTAACACCAGCGGGAATCAGGTCGTCACGAATACGTTCAAGATCATCTATCACCGCCTGCGCGACATTTACCGCATTGGCACTTGCGCGTTTTGCTATTGCAATGCTGACTGCGGCGGTTTCATAATCGGCGGGTTTTACGCCAGTAAAGGCGGGGCCGTAACCAATGCGTGATACCTGATCAATTTCTTCTGGGCCATCGATAATTTCTGCTACCTGATTCAGGTACACCGGTTTATGTTGCGAAAGTGTAACAACAAGACTGCCGACATCTTCTGCGCTTTTCAAGGCACCACCCGTTTGTACCGACGCCAGTGTATTGCCGCCGACAAAAGTACCGGAAGGAATAGCCTTATTGGTGGCTTCGATTACTTTACGAATATCATCCAGGGTGACGTTGTATTTGTGCATGCGTTCAAGATCGAGATTGACGCTGATAGCTCGTTTGTGTCCACCGTGCACATACGAAACCGATGTGCCTTCAACACGACGCAGCCGTTCGAGTACATCATTGGCGGTATGCCTGAGATTACATTCCTGTGTGCCATCACAGGACAATGCGACAACCACAATCGGCACATCATCGACATCAGCCGGTTTTATCAACGGCTGTAACGTGCCCGGTGGCATGCGATCAATATTACTCATGATGCGGTCGTACAATCTAACCAGCGAATCTTCCATATTTTCACCGACATTGAACTGTACGCTAACCACACCGACTGAGTTCATCGCCGAGCCATAGGTGTGATCCATGCCCGGCAGACCCTGCAAAATAGCTTCGAGCGGTTTGATGATGAGCTGCTGTATTTCTTCAGGTGAAGCGCCAGGTTTTTGCACAATGACATTGGCTGCCGGCACGACAATTTTTGGATTCTCTTCGCGTGGTGTAACCAGAAATGCGTACATGCCCGCAATAAATGCAAACAGGATAATC
>JBEQLM010000197.1:0-3671 GCA_040325975.1 Gammaproteobacteria bacterium
GAGGCGGCTCAACGTGGCACTCGCAGAACATTAGTTCGCGTTCTGGAAACTATTTTGCGTTTGAATCACCCGATCATGCCTTTCATTACCGAAGAACTCTGGCAAATGATCGCGCCGTTAGCAGGCAAGTCGGGTGATACCATCATGACTCAGCCATATCCGATTGCTGATCAAAGCAAGATCAATGAAGTCGCCGAAGCGGAGCTTGAATGGGTGAAAAACTTCATTACAGGCGTGCGTAAAATTCGTTCTGAGATGGATATCCCACCGGGCAAACCCTTACCGGTTTTATTACAGAATGCCAGCGATGCAGACAAAACCTGTTTCAACAGCAATCAAAACTTTATCGAAACACTGGCCAAACTGGAAAGCGTTGAATGGTTGAATACTGGTGATGCAGCACCTGAATCCGCCATGGCTCTGGTTGGTGAAATGCAGATTCTTATTCCACTTGCAGGCCTGATTGATAAAGAAGCCGAACTGGCTCGTCTGGAAAAAGAAATGGGCAAACTGAGCATCAATATCGAAAAAGGTGAAGCTAAATTACAGAACCCCGGTTTTGTTGATAAGGCACCCGAAGCGGTAGTTGAAAAAGAACGTCAACGCCTTGCCGAGTTATCTAAATCTTTACAGCAATTACAAGAACAGGCTGAAAAAATTAGCGCCCTGTAACAGGAGAACATTATGCAAACACCTGACAAGTTTGAACAAATTCTGCAAACCCACGCAGGCCTCATTGTTGCCGTGGTGCAGACCATTCATAATCCTGAGTTAAAACCACAACTCGATCATGTACTCAAACAGTCAGAACAAAACGGCTGGGTAGGACTGGTTGCTGCTATTAGAAAAATTGTTGCAGGCAGCCGAGACAATAGCTTATTAGCAGGACAGGACGATGAAGATCGCGTCATTCTCGATGCCATCCTGAAAGGCATACAGAACCCAAGCAGCCTGCCCAAACCAGAACAACAGGCAGATGCTACGTCAGCCGCACCCATGCTGGCGCAACTTGTTCACGATGCAGGTCATGGTGATCATGATGCCGTTATCATGTTAGGCGGCCTGGCCGAACAAATGTCTAACGCTGGCGGTGATCTATCCAACCTCAGCGCCGTTATCAAAAACATGATCGATGGTGAACGCAGTATCGATAAATTATGTACCCGCATGGGTCCACAGGGTGAGTCATTGATTACGGCCATTATTTCAGAACTCAGTAAATTTGATATTCATTGAACAACATTCATAAAATGAAACTGATCTATCAATATCTAAATAAAATGCGTGGTGGCTCTCGAACACCTATACGAGCCCCACTCTATGAAATTTTCTGGTCAGGTTTAGGCAGTTTTTTTGGCATCGCGGCAGTCTATCTAGTCGGACATATGCAAGAGCTTCATATCGAAGATTCTTTATTTCTAGTTGGTTCTTTTGGCGCCAGCGCCATCTTAATTTATGGCGTACCAAACAGCCCTTATGCACAACCACGCAATTTGATTGGTGGACATATCTTCTCTGCAATAGCCGGCGTTAGCTGTGCCATGCTAATTCCAAACATCATGATTGCAGCTTCGTTAGCCGTTGCTTTAGCTGTTATTGTTATGCACCTGACACGAAGCATTCACCCACCCGGTGGCGCAACCGCTCTGATTGCCGTCATTGGTGGTCAAAATATTCATCAACTGGGTTACTGGTATGTAATTACACCGATTGCGAGCGGTGCAATTTTGATGTTGATTGTGGCACTGATTACAAACAACCTTTCTACACAAAGACGCTATCCAAGTTATTGGCTATAACTCGTAGTGTTGCGCGAATAAATTTGCACAAACAAAAAACAAATACTGGGTACTGTCCTACTCCGGCATGACGCGCATAAAAAAAGCAGGGCGGATAATCCACCCTGCTTTTTTAGAGAACCACTTGTGAGTTATTTATTAAGCCCGCGTTGCGCACAATAAATGCAGAGCATTGCGCCGCATGAATCATCATGCAATAACAAAATCTTGAACAGTAAACAATATTTCCCTCTCAATCGTCCTGCTTTTCTTCCTGCACTTCTTCCTTCTTTACTTTCATCAAGCTTTTCTGCTCTTCTTCTTTTTTCTTTGCTCGACGTTTTTCCTGCTCGCCAATGTTAGTTTTTTTCAAGAATGTTTTTACTTCACTTTCGCCCCACTCTTTTGCTTCAGCTTCTGTGGCAAAACCACCCTTACCCTTTGAGACAACCGTTACCCTCGACGTGACTCGTCGGGTAATTTCTGTAGTCCAGCTATCATTATCCTGTATTACCCGATAATCGTATTTCTTACTTTGCTTCATTTTTTACTTACGTCTCGATGCCTGAATTTTCAAACGCAGTGCATTCAATTTAATAAAACCTTCTGCGTCTTTCTGATTATATGCACCGGCATCGTCTTCAAAGGTTGCTATGCTTTCATCGAACAATGAATCTGTTTCTGATTTACGACCTACGGCTGAAACACTGCCCTTGTACAATTTAACGCGCACTACGCCGTTGACGGTTTGCTGCGAGGCATCGATCATGGTCTGCATCATCTCGCGCTCAGGACTCCACCAGTAGCCATTATAAATCATCGTGGCGTAACGCGGCATCAACTCATCTTTGAGATGCGCAACTTCACGATCCAGTGTTAATGATTCAATCGCACGATGCGCTTTCATCATGATGGTGCCACCCGGTGTTTCATAACAACCGCGAGACTTCATACCGACGTAACGATTCTCGACGATATCTAAACGACCAACACCATTAGCACCGCCGAGGGTATTCAATTCAGTGAGTACTTCAGCGGGTGTCATGGCAATGCCATCGATCGCAACGATGTCGCCTTTCTCATAAGTCAGTTCAAGGTAAGTCGCCTTATCCGGTGCCTGCTCGGGTGATACTGACCAGCGCCACATATCATCTTCAGCTTCTGCCCATGGATCTTCCAGAATGCCGCCTTCGTAGGAAATGTGCAGCAGGTTGGCATCCATCGAATAAGGTGATTTTTTTCCCTTATTGAAATCAACTGGGATTTTGTGTTCCTCGGCGTAAGCCATCAGCTTTTCGCGTGAGTTCAAATCCCATTCGCGCCAGGGCGCAATGATGTGCACGTCTGGCTTCAAGGCATAAGCGCCCAGTTCAAAACGTACCTGATCGTTGCCTTTACCCGTTGCACCGTGAGAAATAGCATCTGCACCGGTTTCGTTGGCAATCTCAATCAAACGCTTGGAAATCAGTGGACGTGCAATCGATGTGCCGAGTAAATATTCGCCTTCATAAATGGTATTGGCACGGAACATGGGGAAAACGAAGTCACGGACAAATTCTTCGCGTAAGTCTTCGATGTAGATTTCCTTGATGCCCATGGCTTCGGCCTTAACACGCGCCGGTTCGACTTCTTCGCCCTGACCGATGTCAGCGGTAAAAGTCACCACTTCACAACCGTATTCATCTTCCAGCCATTTAAGAATGATGGAAGTATCCAGGCCACCCGAATAGGCGAGTACCGCTTTTTTAATATTTGATTTGCTGGCAGACATCAAGTCGCTCCGCGTTGTAGGTCTATTAATGGGGGGCGATTATACCGGAGTGCGGCCATCAATAAAAAGAATCCCTTAATAATCTCTTATATAAGCACCTACCTGGGTAGTTCTATAAGCTG
>JBEQLM010000198.1:0-3665 GCA_040325975.1 Gammaproteobacteria bacterium
GGCAACACGTTCACCGGTCGCCATACCGGTCTCACCTTTATCGCCGGTGCGAGTGTAAATTTTTGTTAATCGATTTGCCATATGATTTCAGATATCAAGATATAGATTGATTATTATCATACAACAAATGCCATTTCGATTATTTGAATTTCCAGCTAGCGGTTAACCAAATATTACGTTCTGGTGATGGCGAATAGGCTTCTCTGGATAAAAATGTATTCGGGTCTAAGCCTAATACGCCTACCTCGGTATATTCTTTGTCTAACAAATTATTAACTCTAGCGCTTAATACTAAATCGTTTTGTGTGTATTCAACTTTGAAATTGGCAACACCATAACCAGGAAGTCGACTCAACACATTATTGAAGTCACCAGAGAAACCACGATTACCCAATGCCTGAATTTCTCCATATAACTGCCAATGACTATCCATTTGGAAATCGGTGCTAATGAAGCCAGAGTGTTTGGCTACTAGTGGTATATCTTTGCCAACAAAAGCGCCATCAACCACTTCAGCATCTGTCAATGTATAACTAGTGGTGATTCCAAGTTTGTTATTTACCTGCCAACGGCCTTCAACGATCAAACCTTTACGCTCAGTTTTATCAAGATTTATGTTGGCGAAATTAATTGGATCAAAAGCAATCTCATTATCAAGCTTTAATTTGTAAATAATAAATTTTGCCGAATGATCACCATTACGCCATTCAGCACCTGTCTCCAGCGATAAACCTTCCTGAGTTTTGAGCAATACTGGAGCGAATGTCGGGCTAAAAGCGGGCGCCAGGAATTCATCTACTTTTGCAAAACGATAGTTTTGATCAGCACGCAACAATAAACGCCAATGTTCATCAGCCTTTAAAGCCAGTCCAAGTGTACCTACAGTCACATCATCATCAATTTTCTCACCGGCGGGATAAAGTGCAAAGCCGCCAGTATCTCGTAAGTCATTTTCTATACTGGCGTGACGCACACCCACTGTTACATCCGTCGAGTCGGTTGCGGGAACAACTGCCTGTGCATAAATTGAGTCTTGCGACTGATCATTAAATTGGTCACCAAAACGAGAGCTGAGATGGTAATCACTTTCAATTAAATCTACACCCAGGGTAACCATGGTGTTGTTCAGAGAAGGGATATGGCCAATAAGGCGCGGAGTAAATTCCAGTATTTTACGATTCTGTGTACTGTCCTGTGTTTCTGCCCCGAATACTGAACTCAGTCTGAATATACCGTCAGTATCTCTATTGGTTATTTCTCCTTCAAATGACCAGTCGCTACTTAGTTGCTGTGTTAAACCTAAACGACCGATAGTGGTTTTTGCATCAGAAAAATCACCAGAAAAATTCGGATTCACCTGTCGGCGATCAGCAGCCATCTCATCAGAAAACAAAGTTCCCGGCGTGTTTAGTTCATCATCAATATATTGAAGTTCAGCAAAGACTGAGCCATCACTATAGTCATAACCGAGTTTACCGAAGCCATTTCGATATGAGGCTTCATTATGATCCCGATAATTATCCGACTCACGCAGATCGAGTGAAACGCGATAATTAATACCGTTATCCAGTGCCTGCGATGTCACAGCATGGAAGTCAACGGTATGGTAACTGCCGGTAGATAATTTTAGCGAATGTCTGAGCGCACCAGGTTTACGGGTAATGACATTAATCACACCACCAACAGCCTGATCACCAAAAAGTATGCCAGCACTACCCTGCACAATTTCAATACGCTCTACATCTTCAAGAGCAATACTATTTAAATCTGGTGAAGCAATATCCAGATTATTTAGACGCCGCCCATCAACCATAATCAGTGTGTTCGCATTGGCCGTTTCACCAAAACCGCGCATACCAACTGATGAACGACTGCCATCGCCGATATTATCTGATATTTGAACACCACCACGACCATGCAAAAGATCAACGATATATCTAGCACCACTCGCTTCTATTTCCTCACGAGAAATCACCGTTATGCTTGCTGGTGTTGTTAATGCGCTTTGCTCAGTTCTTGCTGCGCTCACTATGACCGCATCAAGTACTGCATCTGCATAGGATGCATAAGCACTTAAAGCAAAAACTACTGGTATGAATTTGTAAAATTTAAACATGCTTGACCTCAAAAAATTAATGATTTATGAGGCAACAGAGATAATAGTGTGTCGGTAAACGACCATGGATATTTATCTCAGTGTCGCCCGCCGCAACGCTATAAAATAAATCACCAGGCCGGTCTACGGACTTATGGTGCGTATCCGAAGATACCCGATTCATTCCCTTCCCACGACATTGCTAGCGCGTATCGCAGTGGTTAAATGAATCTCACCAATCACCGTTGCGGGGGCAGTGTCAGATTTATCTGAGTGATCTCAGACTCACTAACTTCCCGATTATCCTCTAACCAAAGAGGCACCTGATGTTGATATTTAAAAACTGTGCGGATGATACATGATTATGTGATTCAGTAACAAGTCTTCAATTCACTGTGAACTTTTATATAATACGCCACTCAATAACGTACAATTAATCCAACAACCCAAAAATTGATACCTAAATATGTCGAGCCAGGAAGCAATACGCCAACTTAAACAACACGTACAAAATCACATCATTGGCCAGGAAATGCTGGTCGACCGCCTGTTAATCGCCTTACTGGCCGATGGTCACTTACTGGTCGAAGGCGCACCGGGTCTGGCAAAAACCAAGGCCATTAAGGTACTCAGTGATGGCATCGAAAGTGATTTTCATCGCATTCAATTCACCCCGGATTTATTGCCCGCTGATCTAACCGGCACCGAGGTCTACCGTCCACAGGATGGTAGCTTTGTTTTCCAGCAGGGGCCGCTGTTTCATAATCTGGTACTGGCGGATGAGATCAACCGTGCGCCGGCAAAAGTGCAATCTGCGCTGCTCGAAGCCATGGCTGAACGTCAGATCACCGTCGGTAGAACTACTTACAAACTACCTGAGCTATTTATGGTGATGGCGACTCAAAACCCGATTGAGCAGGAAGGCACTTACCCTTTGCCAGAAGCGCAACTCGACCGGTTTTTGATGCACGTTAATATCGATTACCCCGATGCCGAGGCAGAGAAAAAGATTCTTGAGCTGGCACGTAAGGAAGCTTTGACTGGCAGCAGTGAGTCAACCAAAGCAGATATCATGATCAGTCAGCAAAGTATTTTTGCCGCGCGTAATGAAGTGCTGAATTTGCACATGGCTGATAATTTACAGGAATATTTATTGCACATGGTTCTGGCCACTCGCAACCCTGCGGCTTACGGCGACGACCTTGGCAACTGGTCTTTATATGGTGCCAGCCCACGCGCCACCATTGCACTCGACCGCTGCGCCCGTGCCCACGCCTGGCTGGCGGGTCGTGATTATGTTGGACCGGATGATATTCAGGCGATTGCTTACGATGTACTACGCCACCGCATCATTCTCAGTTACGAAGCGGAAGCCGAAGGCATTACGCCGGATATATTCATCAAAGAATTAATCGGCCGCATTGCTGTTCCTTAGAAAAATAAAATTCACTATCCACAGATGAACGCAGATAAACGCTGATTAAAGAAAAAGATAAAAACATAAAGATTATGTTTTTATCTGTGTTCATCTGCGTTCATCTGTGGATTAAATAACAACATGAACAACAAC
>JBEQLM010000199.1:0-3660 GCA_040325975.1 Gammaproteobacteria bacterium
ACGCATCGTGCAGTAATACGAGAAACACGAAAATCTTATCGGTCCATAACGACATCAATAAATCGTATCAATGCTCTTAAACAAGCGGTAGCATCCGCTGAATCAGCATTAAGCATGATTAAGAAAGGTTATAAAGTCGGCACTCGAACCAGCGCTGATGTACTTGGCGCACAACGTGAAGTATTTAAGGCACGACGTGATTATTCTGCTGACAAATATAATTATACAATTAATTATTTACAGCTAAAGAATCTTACCGGCACATTAACACGAGATGAACTGGTAATAATCAATAACTGGTTTAAGTGAAGCGCTTTAGTTTTGTTTCTTCACCTTCAACGTATGGCATTAATCAGCTAACATTTAATATCAAAAATAATTTACTACTAACAAATCACATTTTTTTCTTTTGCACAATAGAATTGGGGAATAATAGATCTGTCATTGACTCGGCATTAACTGGCTCACTTAATATATACCCCTGCATCTCATCGACTTCCAGGCTACTAATGAAAGAGTACTGTTCCTTAGTTTCGACGCCCTCCACCACTACCCTAACGTCTGTATCTTGTACCATTTTTACAATACTGGAATAAACTATTCTTGATCGCTTATTATCCATTGCATCCAACAGGAACGATCCATCAAGCTTCAACCAGTCCATCTCCAAATGACCAAAGTAACTCAATGACGAATAACCAGAACCAAAATCATCCAGCGTAATCGTTATCCCCAGAAAGCGTAATTCATCAATCAATATATTTGCTGAATTTTGATTTTCCATAATGGTACTTTCTGTAATCTCTATATCCAGATTCCTCGGATTAAGTCCTGATTCTCTTAATGCAGACAAAACATTCTCTTTAAAACCATTATTTGAAAACTCAAGCGCAGATATATTAACTGAGGTGCGGATGTTCGTTGCACCCATATCGACCCATTGCTTGGTTTGCTTACACGCCGAGTGTAAGCACCACTTACCCATTTCCACAATCATACCCGTTTTTTCTGCGACTGGTATAAAGTCACCTGGAAGCACCATACCTTTTTCTGCGTGTTCCCATCGTATCAAGGCTTCCACGCTAGTAATAGTGTCTGACTTTAAATCTAGCTTGGGCTGGTAATATAAAACAAACTGATTTTGCTTTATAGCATCATGTAAATCAATTTCAAGCTGCATCTGATCAATGACCATGCGATTAACTTCCAGAGAATAAAACTGGAAGTTACTTCTGCCTGGAAGTGTTTTAGCCTGTCTCTGTGCGCGACCCGAATTCTCTATCAGCAAATCAGCTGTTTCACCATCCTGAAAACATACTGCCAGACCAATACTGGTCGTTACGTAAACGTCATTGCCTGCTACTTTGACTTTCCCCTTGAACTTATTTTGTATCCGTTGAATTATATATGTTAATGCTTCAACATTTTCCAGCCCTGTTAATAACAATACAAACTCATCATTTCTTAAACGGGAAAGAGAAGACCCCGAATCATCAGGCGATGCCATCAAAGCCACAGTATCAGAACTTCTCAGAATATCCTTCAGGCGCTTGCCTGCTGCGCATAGGAATTCATCACCAGCAGCTTGACCCATAGTTTCATTGATACGACTAAACATGTCGATATTCAGCGTTGCAACTGATATTAGTTTTTCTGTTCTAATTGAATTCGCTATCGCCTGATTGACACGATCTATAAATATAAGCATTGACGGTAATCGAGTTACGGGATCAATAGTCTCTATTACTTCTATGACATCAGAACTAGCATGCTTAGTAATTTTATCATGCAAGACCGCTACCTTATTTTGTAGTAATAATATCTTTTCGGTATCACTAGCAGCATTATATTCGTCTTTATCTATTATATTAGAATCATTTACATTAATGTCGGTAGTGTCGTTAGCGTCATTAACATTGGCTACAGTATCACCCTGTTCCCATATAATTACTTTATTTCTACCGCTTTCTTTTGCCACATACAATGCCTTATCTGCTAGCTCTAACATTTCTGAGCAGCTAGTTACTTTGTCGTTATTACTGACCAGGCCGAAACTGGCAGTAATAGAACAATCCTTTTCATATACATTGTAACTTGTGGCTTGAATAGCTTGCCTTAATCTCTCAGCCACTTTAAAAGCATCATCAACATCTGATCCAGGCAATATCACGCAAAACTCTTCACCTCCATATCGGCCGACAACGGCATTTTCATTGTCACAATGATTATTTAACACATCAGAAACCAGACGTATCGCTTCGTCACCAACAGAATGCCCAAACCGATCATTAATAGATTTAAAAAGGTCGATATCCACCATAAGAACTGAAAGTGATGAACCTTTTTTTACAGATTCCTCAAGCGCATGTTTAAATAAATCAAAAAATGCACGTCTATTATAACAACCTGTTAATGAATCACGTGTTGCCAATATCTCAAGCTCACTGTTCTTGTGTTTAATCTCCACCTCATTTTTTCTAAGTGTTGTCACCGCATTTTCGAGTAGCACATTGGTTTCCTCTATACCTGTCACATCATCGAAGGTAACGAGTGCACCTCTTGTATTTCCCTTGTCATCATGAATGGGTGCGCAATTGGTGGATAATAAACACACACCTTCGCTATTGGTCGCCAGATTTAGTGCTATTCCCATTTTTTTCACGCCATCTTTTAATGCATATTTCCATGGCATTTCTTCATTTGACTGACGTTGCTCTCTACCCATATGTTTCCACTTCATTGAAGACACATTTATACCTAATAAATCATCAGGAGTCTTATCCATTTTTTCGGCAAATGCATTATTAGCCATAAGAATTTGTTCTTTATTATCCAGAATCACAACGCCTTCAGACAATGCATTAAAGGCTGAACAAACACGATCTGGCATAACTTTTTTTGGGTCAAGAACTGAAAGTGTTTTTTTGAGGATGAACATGTAACCAATAAAACACCCAAACGACACAAATAACAAAATACCCAAGATAGAATCAGTGAAAATAGAAAACATATTGGAGGAATACAAAGATTTAAATTCAATATTTACAGAACCCCATTGTTCCTCACCTGTATAAATTGGTACAACAACCATATTCTCTTCTGAAGTTGTTTTTGCACTGACATTATTAAATTTAACAAAATCACCATACTCTGCAACAATACCACCATCCACCTTACCCATGGAGGCGGCCACAACACTATCATTACGACTTACAAAAGTTTCTAATGATGTCTTCACAATATCAAATCGGGAATAAGATGCCGCAACGGATAATTGTACTGCTAATGATTCACATATTTTCTGGCGCAACTCCAGTGTCATCGTGTTCTTTTTTGGCACCATGCCAATCAAATCAGCAATGAGTATTACACTAAGTGTAAACATTACCAATCCCGAACTTATTCGAACAGCAGGACTTATATTTATCATCAAGCTTCCTCTTAACCTATGTATTGCTGAACATTGAATCAACACGTTGGGATGGTTTCATTTTTTCTTTAAGCTCTTTAATATCTGTCTCTGAACCAAGCTGACATTCCAGTGGCGCTCAAGGCTTCTTCGTCGAAAACGGCCTTATGCGCCTTTTCGTCCTGCTTCATTCAGACGAAGCAGTCTCTGTCGCTTCTAATAGCCAGTAGTCAAAAATAATGGCTACTAAT
>JBEQLM010000019.1:0-14427 GCA_040325975.1 Gammaproteobacteria bacterium
GTTGGATAGAGTGTTGGCCTCCGAAGCCAAAGGTCGGTGGTTCGATTCCACTCGGGCGCACCATCAAACATAGACCCGCCTCGTGCGGGTTTATTTTTATTGGTGTGTTGGAGTGACTTGATGAGAACCCCTGGCTTGTTAGGATTTTTTAAGTAATTCTTCACCGCTTTCATTCACAGCACTATAAATCTTGTCTAGAAAACTATTAACTAAGCTCTCTAGCAGCCCATAGTTTGTATCCGATAACCGATATGCACCACTCTCCGGTCTACCAAAAACTTTCGCATACTTGCGACAGACTCATTGTCTCCCTTAATCTGATGATGGTCTTTACCACCCGGAAATCTGACAAGGAAACTCTAAAAAAGTAGTACTTGTTTCTGCATATTTATCAAATAAACCAGAGATAGTGTAAAAAATACCGACATAAAAAGACTATTTTCTGTCAAAATATCGCCAAATACATCCTTTTATGTCGAATATACTTACATAAACCCAAATATATAGAATGAGTCTATATTAGGGTTCCATTAAGCCATTGTTTCAACAAGCATTTTACTGTTTTAATGGTTCTTGGCATGAAACTAGCATTAGTATTAGCATCTGAATCTGTAGCTGCTGATAGGTTTTTGTTTTCATGGCTACGATTTAGTTTCTTAAATTATTAGTGGATAGAAAAATTTTAAAGGAGATTTCAAGTGCAACAAAACTCAAAAAAAATAATGGATGACAATCCCAAAAAACTCATGGCTGTGGTTATTATTTTAGTTCTACTTGTATTTATGTTGTTTGGACTTGCGCCATCCACCTAACTAGTCCTATTATAATGAGGAGTGTCGCGCTTCTTCCCAACTAAATTGGTAGATCGAGGCTTATAACCCCTGAATATGCTATAACTAAATCAAGCTTTATCTAAATGAGAAACTATCTCGAGTGTGGTCGGGAGCTACATGCCAATGCTCGATGTCTATAAATCTTTTTACAACTTCAAAGAACAACCATTCCGGTTGAGCCCTGATTGCAGTTTTTGTTATAGCCATCCTAGCTATGCAAACGCCAAATCATATTTGCAATATGCCGTTTTAGAAGGCGAGGGTTTTGTTGCTATTACTGGTGAACCAGGTACGGGCAAAACCACTCTGATAGGGTCATTACTGGCAGAGCTTGATAAAACACGCGTTCAGGTTGCGACGCTTACCAATGTTCAGATTGATTCTGCCAATCTTTTAAACATGGTGCTTGAAGAATTCGAGCTACCCATGGGCAATCAGAGTCAAACAAACCCATTATCAACATTGAAAAAATTTTTGATTGAGCAATATAAGAATGATCGGCGCTGCATTTTGATCGTCGATGAAGCACAAGGCCTGTCTATAACCTCTTTGGAAGAGCTAAGATTAATCTCCAACCTTCAATACAATAATCGCTTATTACTACAGGTATTTCTTGTTGGGCAGCAGCCTTTGATGGACATAATACGTGCACCAGGTTTGGAGCAGCTGCATCAACGAATTATTGCTGCATCACATCTTGAGTCACTGGGGCTAGAAGAAACCATGGCCTACGTAATACACAGATTGCGTAAGGCGGGCTGGAATAATGATCCTGTGCTCCCTGATGAAACGATGAGACTGGTTTATAAATTCAGCGGTGGCGTACCACGCCGAATTAATCTGATTTGCCATCGCTTGTTTTTGTATGGAGGCTTAAAACAAAAACATGAGTTAATAGGTGCCGATGCTTTGCACGTCATCGTTGAGTTATATAAGGAGAATTTGCTTATGCCGGAAATTGGCAAAGAGCTTAGTAATTATGTAGGTAACGTAAAACCACATCCCGTTAAGATCGATGCCGCTAGATGACCTGTGAACCCGCAATAAATCAAAAAATATAGCGTGCAGCACCCAGAGATAGATAATGTGTTATTTAACTCGAATTTTCGTTATAAACGCATCATTCTGTCTGTAGCTCTGGCAGCTATAGTTCTAATGTTGATGTTTGCAGCACTGCCCGATATCAATCTGTTTTGGCGAGAAATGCAGAACTCCGGTCACACTCTCCTGTTCATCCCGATAGTTTTATTAATTTTATTGCTGCTGAGGGATACAACTGAATTTTTTTGGCGAAAGACATTTAAACTCTACATAGCGACATTTTCTATCAGCTTATTGATAGGCATTGCAATTGAACTGATACAACTGCTAACGCACGGTGATGCCAGCACAATGGATGTTGTGCGTGATTTGGCAGGTATCATAGTAGGACTTGGGTTGTACGCGACCACTGATCCTGAACTTCAAACACATAAATTGAAGCCCGGAAAATGGATAAGAGCTGGGATTGTTATGCTGTCCTTTTGTGTATTAACAGCAAGCATGTCGCCATTGGTTTTTTTATCTGCCGCTTATGTGCAGCGTGAAACCGCTTTTCCTGTGGTTGTTGATTTGACAGCGAATTGGACGCGGCCTTTTCTGCAGCTAAAAAATGCGGTTATAACCTTTCAGGAATATGAAGAAGTCAGAGCAGATGGAGAAGGCCAGCTAACGCGTGTCGATCTTAAACCTGGAATCTATCCAGGTGTTTCGATAATTGAACCATCTCCTGATTGGTCTGCATATAAAGCACTTACGATAGTCATTTATTCGAAACTTATTCAACCATTTGACCTTGTTCTTCGAATTCATGACGAACATCATAATGATGATTATTCTGATCGCTACAATACCAAACTAACTGTTAATAAAGGTTCGAATTATTTTCGTATTCCATTAGATGATATAAAGAATTCCCCTTCGAATAGAGAAATGAATATGATGCGAATAAAAGAACTAATATTAGTTTCAGCGAAACCTTTTGAGGGGCTGCACTTTTATGTAGGTAAAATGCGCCTTGAATGAATACAGAAAATAGTGAGCACAGTTGATATATTTATAAATGAACAGACAATGGTTCGCCAATTTTAGAAGACAGGATATAACATGTTAAAAGTAGAAGAAGTAAAAGTAGGAATTATTGGTTTAGGCTATGTCGGACTGCCATTGGCAGTTGAGTTTGGCAAGCTAATGCCGACCGTTGGTTTCGATATTAATACAAACCGTATTGCTGAGTTGAAGTCTGGCAAGGACAGCACCCTTGAGATAGATTCAATAGAGTTATCGGAATCCTCGTATTTAAGTTACAGCGATCAGCTTGAGCCCCTTAAGGCATGTAATGTATACATTGTCACTGTGCCGACACCTATTGACAGGTATAAGCGCCCGGATTTAACACCACTGGAGTCAGCTAGTAGAATGCTAGGCGAAGTAATAAGAGAGGGTGATGTAACTATTTTTGAATCAACGGTGTATCCTGGAGCAACCGAGGAAGTCTGTGTACCTATCATAGAATTGATATCTGGCCTTGCCTTTAATAAAGACTTTTATGTGGGTTACAGTCCGGAGCGTATTAACCCGGGCGATAAAGAACACCGCGTCTCGAACATTCTGAAAGTAACATCAGGCTCAACGCCAGAAGCCGCTGATTTTGTTGATACCTTGTATAAAAAAATCATTAAGGCCGGCACCTACAAAACTAGTAGTATTCGTGTTGCAGAAGCGGCTAAGGCCATAGAAAACACTCAACGCGACGTAAATATAGCCCTGGTCAATGAGCTTGCACTGATTTTTAATCGTTTGGATATAGACACCATGGAGGTACTGGAAGCCGCTGGCACAAAGTGGAATTTTCTACCCTTCCGGCCAGGCCTTGTCGGTGGACATTGCATAGGTATTGACCCCTATTACCTCACGCACAAGGCGCAGGAAATTGGCTATCACCCCGAAGTTATTCTTTCTGGGCGTAGAATTAACGACAGCATGGGTATCTATGTTGCAGGGCAAGTACTAAAAACAATGAATAGAGCTCGTCTTCAGATTTGTGATGCGCGAGTGTTAGTGATGGGGTTGGCTTTCAAAGAAAACTGCCCAGATATACGTAACACTCGCGTGATTGATGTCGTTGATGAACTAGAGTTGTCCAACATCATCGTGGATGTGTATGATCCGTGGGTGGATCGAGCCGAAGCTGAGCATGAGTACGACGTAAATCTTGTCAATGAGCCTGAGACAGGTGTTTATGATGCTATTGTGCTGGCGGTCGCTCACCATCGGTTTAGAGATCTTGGTGTTGACGGGATACGTGCTTTTGGAAAACCCGAGTGCGTATTGTACGACGTCAAACATGTACTACCCGCAAGTGAAGTTGATGGCCGACTGTAAAAAGATTACTTCAAATATTTTATTCTTGTTGTTGTGAGTGATTTCACAACTAGAATATAAGTATATACTACGATGACAAACAATCTGTTAATCAATTACGGTCCACTGATGACAAATTTAACTTAATAAATCTTCATCGCTGTCAGCGGTGAAATTTAATAGATAGAAATATTTTAAGGACAGTTCATGGGAACAGTAAGATTTTTTCGCCATTCTACCCGATTATTTCGTTATTATATTCCAACGGAATTTATACTATTGGGGGTCATTGAATTTCTGGTATTAATACTGTCACTCTACCTGGCACTTGAGCTTAGGTTTATGGGTGATGGCTGGCAAAGATTCTTTGGTTCATTCTTTCCTAAAGCATTCCTGTATGCTTCGATTATGCAATTGAGCCTGGTGGCATTTGGTGTTTATCAGCGACAGGCAGGACGATTTTTTGAAGCTCTTGTGTTACGAATTGCTAGTGGTTTACTACTGGGACTGATTCCACTCGGTATCATCTTTTACTTTGCACCCACGCTATTTCTCGGTCGCGGTGTACTCGCACTCTCAGTATTATTAAGCTTTATTTTAATTTCAGTGATTCGCCTTTTTTTCAGGAAGGTTGCTAAAGAACGCAATATGTGGTCTCGGGTTCTGGTGATTGGATCAGGAGAAAATGCAAATTTGGTAAGAGAAGCTCAGAAGGCGGGTGAGTTGAAGGGTTTAAACATCGTTGCTTACGTATCCTCAAAAGGCGATAAGCAATGTGCTATTGATGCTAAATGTCAGGCACTTGAGAAACCACTGGTGCAATACGTTGAAGAAATGGACGTTGACGAAATTGTACTAGCTATGGATGATCGTCGTGCTTCAGAAATTCCTGCCAGGGATCTTCTAGATTGTAAGATGAGTGGCATAGATATATTGGATATGGTCACCTTTTTTGAAAGAAGAACAGGAAAAATTCGTTTTGATATGATGAACCCTAGCTGGTTGTATCTTTCTGATGGTTTTCATGTGAGCACATTTAGATGTATAGGTAAACGTTTTTTTGACATAGCGGTTGTGTTGCTCTTTCTTCCAGTGGCACTACCCCTGATGCTACTGGTAACGATAGCCATCTTTATTGAAAGCCTTGGCAGAGGATCCATATTCTATAGTCAGACGCGCGTTAAACAACATGGCAAGCCCTTTCAGATTTACAAGTTTCGTAGCATGGTTAGCGATGCAGAAAAAGATGGGGTCGCACGCTGGGCCTCGAAGAATGATTCGCGCATTACTCGCGTAGGTTCAATATTGCGCAAGGTAAGGCTGGATGAATTACCACAGCTTTTTAATGTGCTAAAAGGCGACATGAGCTTTGTAGGGCCTCGACCTGAACGTCCAGAATTCGTCGCAAATCTAACTGAAAAAATACCCTATTACGATGAGCGGCACCGAGTGAAGCCGGGGCTGACCGGTTGGGCACAAGTTTCCTACTCCTACGGGGCCACAGAAAAGGACAGTCTTGAGAAACTTCAGTATGACCTTTACTATGTTAAGAACTACAGCGTCTTCCTTGATTTATTGATTTTATTGCAAACGATTGAAGTCGTGATGCTGAGCAAGGGTGCGCAATAAATAGTTAAATTTGGTGCCATAGTATATAAGCTGAATTTAGAGATCAGTGAGTGCGAGCAGCACTTAATATACTTAAAGAAGATCGGGCTAAAGATAGTGATTATAAATTATGTGAAATTTGGCTTCATAAAAAGCCTGGTTGTCCTGTGTATGATTCAGCATATGTCTGCTTGTAGCACAGAAGATGAGGTTACTGCTGTAGGTATTGGCTCTGCAGCTGGAGATTGCCAAAGAGAAGTTGATGTCAAAAGTGATGGTACGCCTAATGGGACTGTTACCATAGATGGCCTTCTCGCAGGAAACACCTACTATTTTGTTGTAACAACTTACGATACTGAAGAGCGTAAAAGCCTGTATTCATCACCAGAGATTGAAATAAAGATTTAATAGTAAGTTATCTTTTCTGCCTGAGTCTGTGTAATTGCAGGCTCAGAATAAATTCTAGTAATAAAAAAACCCGCCTTGAAGGCGGGTTTTTTTATATTACATGACTATTGAAGTTAACTATTCTTCGCGCGTTTACGCAAGCTCAATCCTATCAGACCTATGCCTAATAAAGCCAAAACACCCGGCTCAGGAACAGAGATCCACTCGGCATCATGTGAATAAGGAGCAACACTCTCAACAAGGAATTTATCAGGAGTTGTGTCTGCTGAATCCCACTGAGCACCGCTAACGGTAAATAAGTCAAAATGGAGACCTATCACGCCATCAAGCAGTGAGTTTATGGTTATACCAAAAGACTCTGTGTAACCAGAACCAGTACCTGTATCACCAGGCTGAGTGTTACCAATAATACCGATTAAGCCATCAAACTGAAATTCATAGATTTCAAAATAGGTATCAAAAATTGAATGTGGAGCAATACTATTAGTATCCTGAACCGGCGGAGTGCCATAACCTGAGTCAACCAATGTGGCTCCATTGATTGAAATATCGAATCCATCGATATTTCCCATATCAGGCATAGTAGCCACGGTTAAGTAAGCATAGCGATCTGTGGCACCAACGCGGTCCCAGGCAAAATCACCATTAGGGTTAGTGCAGCCTGTTGCTCCAGATTCGCAGTTGGCATAGGCAAACAGATCAAAGCTGTTTGTACCAGAAACAACCCATGTATCTGGTGTACCGCCACCGTAGTTCCAGTCTGCTGAACCGTCACCACCAAGCTGCAGGCTTGGCAAAGCGTATGCTGTCGCAACGTACACTGAAGCGACAGATATCAGTAGTAATTGTAATAATCTCATGTCAAATCTCCTTGTTCGTAAACCAAGCACCACGCCCAGCCATTCTTATATGTAGTAAAGCAACATATATGCCAATTACGAAAAAAATCAGACAGAATAAAAATTTAATCAATATAGCCCATTATAATCAATAAGATAATACTATTGTTCTTGTGAAAATTAGCTTTTGGCTGTCAAGGTTGAAGTGGTTTATTTATGAAGTTGTAAATATTAGTGACATACGCTGTGCGCCTTAAGTTGCTTATTCTTCTGGTGAGTTTGTGGTTTGTAGTTTTTGGTTCTTGCTATTTGATCAAATTACGCACAATAAAACATGTACTTACGTGTATTTTGTATACAGCTCAAAGATATCTACGTGTTATTAGGCGATTGATAGATTTTTAAGTTTTAGCTTAGAAATCATATGAATGAGATTGATAGCTTATTAGATATTAATTAATCAACTGCTTATAAATAATAGAATACGGCTGTGATTGAGCTTATCAGGATAAACTGTAAATAATGGTGACACATGGCGTTAGTGCTGCTATACAATAAGTTATGAAATTGAAGCTGGTAATAAATAAATAATCATGAACCTGGGTTTGTATAGTTATTTTGGTGCTGCTACCGCCTATGGTTTTTTTACCCTCTTGCTGCTGTTTAGCTGGCGAGCCAGTTTACAGGGCAAGCTGTTAACCGTCGTTATTTCCATCAGTGCTATCTGGGCAGTTCTGGCCGCGGATATTGCTAATGAAGGTGCCGATCATGTTCTGACCTACCAAGTATTCGAGATCATGCGATACATGGCCTGGTATGTGTTTCTACTTAAGTTGTTTGATGCGGCTATACAACAGGGCAGCAGTTACCAGAAGTTCCTGGGCTGGGCATTGCCGCTGAGTGTAGGTTTTGCTGGAATACTGCTCGTTGGCGAAATTTTTATTCTTCCTCCTCACTCGATTCTGGGTATCACTGGCCATGTTGTTTTGGCTCTCATCGGCCTGACTATTATTGAGCAACTATTTCGTAATACTGCAGCACAGCATCGCTGGGCAATCAAATACCTGTTTATCGGTGTCGGTGGTATTTTTGCGTTCGATTTTTATCTGTATGCCAACGCTTTATTGTTTCACGGCATTAATCAGGAACTATGGAGTGCGCGAGGCATTATCCACTTAGTTGCTGTTCCCTTGCTGGCTGTTTCTGCTGTTCGCAGTAAAAGCTGGTCGCTAAATATTTTTGTATCACGGGATATCATTCTTAATACCACAGCTATTTTTGGTGGTGGCATTTACTTACTGGTGATGGCAGGCGCGGGTTACTACCTTCGGGAATTTGGTGGTACCTGGGGGCATATTGGCCAGGTACTGTTTTTTTCCCTGGCTGTTGTGCTACTTCTCGCAGTGTTGTCATCAAGCCACCTGCGTGCTCGTATCAAAGTGTTTTTAGCTAAGCACTTCTATAAAAATAAATACGATTATCGCATCGAGTGGCTCAGGTTGACCGAGGAACTGGGCGACAATGCACATAATGAAGGACGCTATACAGCAGTTGTGGAGGCACTTGCCCAGATAGTCGATGCCCGAGCCGGCTTGCTGTGGTTGCGTGATGAGCAGGCTAATTATAAAAATGTAGCTGTGTGGCATGCTAATCAGCTTGACCAAGTAGAGTCTGGTGATGGAGCACTGGTTAGTTATTTTGAAAACAAGGGTTTCATTATCAATATTAATGAACTCGATTGGCGGCCGGATGAGTACGAAGGTTTGGTATTGCCTGAGTGGTCGGTAGAAGTAGAACATCCATGGTTGATCGTACCTTTACACGGAATCGATTCACTGACTGGTTTTATTGTATTGACCAATCCGCTGGTAAATCGATCTATTAACTGGGAAGACAGAGATTTGCTTGTTACCGCAGCCAAACAGGTCTCCAGCTACCTGACAGTATTAATGACATCAGATGCTCTGGCAGAAGCTAAACAGTTTGAAGTGTTTACCCGCTTATCAGCCTACATGGTGCACGATCTAAAAAATATTGCCTCTGAACTTGAAATGGTGTCGCGCAATTCTAAAAAACACAAGGACAACCCTGAATTTATTGAGGACGCTTTTGATACCGTCGATAATGCCGCAGGTGATATAAAAAGATTATTAGAGCAGTTGCGCAACAAACGGGCTCAGGTGGAGAAAAAAAGCATTATTAATTTAGCTGTGCTGGTGCAGGAAGCCGTTAATAACAAGCAAGGTCAGTATCCACAACCCCATCTTAAACTATCCAGTGAAACATATTTTGTAGCGGCAGAGAAAAATCGACTGGCTAATGTGTTGGCGCATTTGATAGATAATGCGCAGCAAGCCACAGAAGATACTGGCTCTATTGATGTCACGGTATCGAGTAATGAAACCATGCACATTGTTGAAATAAAAGATAATGGCCACGGAATGAATGCCGATTTTATTAGGGATCGGCTGTTCAAACCTTTTGATACGACCAAGGGTAATGCAGGAATGGGAATAGGAATGTATGAAAGCAGGGAGTTCATGCAGCAACTCGGTGGTGACATTCTTATTCAGAGCAAGTTAGGAAAAGGGTCTACAATCTCGCTACATATTCCCAAAGGCGCTGAGCCTGAAAATGAGACTGCGAATGTTTAATTCAATTTTTTTTGATATTTTTAAGGATTTAGATTTCAGATATGACTGACAAAAAATTAAAACCGCTTCTGGTTGTTGAAGATAATCCAGGCTTACAGAAACAACTTAAGTGGGCATTTGAAGGGTATCAAGTTTACCTCGCTGGTGACAGAGTTTCAGCTATTGAGTTACTTAAACAACACAAGGCACCCGTGGTGACATTAGATTTAGGCTTGCCACCCGATCCGGCGAATGCCTGTGAAGGCCTGGCGGCTCTTGATGAAATTCTCAATATTGCACCCCATACTAAAGTGATTGTAGTGACAGGTAATGATGATCGACAGAATGCTTTGAAAGCTATTTCCTTAGGAGCCTATGACTTTTATCAGAAACCGGTAGAACCAGAACTATTGGGGCTTATAGTGGATCGTGCTTACAGCCTGTACGAACTTGAAGAAGAGAACCGGCGTCTTGCAGTACAGAGCTCAACTTCTCCACTGGACGGAATTATTGGTGCGAGCCCAAAGATGCTCGCGGCTTGCCGCATGATAGAAAAGGTAGCCCCCTCAGAGGCAACCACCCTGATACTGGGTGAAAGCGGCACGGGTAAAGAGCTGATTGCACAGGCGCTGCATCGTTTGAGCCCACGCAGTAATGGGCCTTTCGTTGTGCTCAATTGCGCCGCAATTCCAGATAATTTGCTCGAAAGTGAGTTGTTTGGTTATGAAAAGGGCGCATTTACCGGGGCGGTTAAGCAGACACTCGGTAGAATCGAAACGGCAAATGGCGGTACGATATTTCTTGATGAGATAGGTGATATGCCTATGCCTTTGCAGGCCAAGATGCTGCGTTTTCTGCAGGAAAGAGTCATTGAGCGCATAGGTGGTCGCAGCACCATTGCCGTCGATGTAAGGATACTCTGTGCAACACACCGCAATCTGGAAAAGTCTATTAAAGAAGAATTGTTTCGCGAAGATTTATATTTCCGAATCAGTGAAATAACCATCGAAGCACCTCCACTGAGAGAACGCGAGAGCGATAAACTGCTATTGGCACAAACCTTTCTTGATAAGTTTAGCCAGAACAATAGGCGCAGTTTCCGCGGTTTTACCGATGAAGCAAGAGCTGAAATTGATGCTTATGCATGGCCGGGTAATGTACGCGAACTGGAAAACAAGGTAAAACGAGCCGTGGTGCTGGCTGAGGGTAACAGGATATCCGCTGAAGACCTGGGTCTGGATGAACGCAGTAATATTCAGTCACTAAATCTTCGCGAAGCCAGAGAAAATACCGAACGTCATATCATACAGCGCGCATTAGATATACACGACAATAATGTTACCCACGCGTCAGAAGCCATGGGTATTAGCCGCCCATCGCTGTATAAACTGGTTAAAAAACTGGCTATGCCGGAGCCTGGAAAGCGATGAATGCTGATCAAATGAAGAAAACCTGGCGTCTTGCTGGGTCGTCAATTGCGACTCTGCTATTGCTAATGCTGGTGCTTTATCAGCAAACAGTTTTGTACCTCACTGGTTTGTGGAATCAACTTGATGTAGGGGAATACGCACATGGTTATCTGGTGCTGGCCATTAGTGTCTATCTGATATTCAATAGCCGACAGAGGTTGGCTGCTTTAGTACCTTGCATTGAGTACCGTGCATTATTAGGTGTAGTCACTGCAAGTATGCTGTGGATGGTAGCCGCACTGGTTGATGTGCAGATGTTACAGCCGGTAGCCTTTCTTATACTGGTATTAGCCATTGTTTGGTCCGTGTTAGGCAATCAAGTAATTAGACTATTAGCCTTTCCAATTTTATTTATCGCTTTTGCTATTCCTATCTGGTTCCCACTATCACCCATTTTGCAAAATATAACCGCTGACGCAGTATTTGGAGCCATACGTTTACTTAGCATACCTGCGCTACGCCAGGACAATATGATTGTGTTGCCAGCCGGTACGTTGTCTATCGAGGAAGCCTGTAGTGGTTTACGCTATCTGCTGGCAGCGCTAACTTTGGGAACGCTCTTTGCGTATATGAATTATTCAAGTTTACGCGCGCGGCTAATTGTCGTGTTAGTTGCAGCGAGCTCTGCAGTGCTAGCCAATATATTGCGCGTATTTATCGTGGTTTATTTAGGCTATACAACAGAAATGCAACACCCGTTAGTTGAAGACCACCTGGCCCTCGGATGGTATTTGTTTGCCGGCCTAGTTGTCATTTTATTGTTTTTTGATGCGCGTCTAAGCAACGCATCGCCGACGGCTGAATCAATTGCATCCGATGCGCCACACGAAACAGCATCTACAACTTGTAAAAACACGCCCGTCTACTATTTTATATTCGTTATGAGCGTAAGTTTACTGGTGTCTGCCGCGCCTACGGTTGTTTATCAGGTCAGACATCATTCGCTCAATGGCAGCGCGAAAGCTGTGCCAGAATTGCCACAAGACACAGAAGGCTGGTTGCGAACTGATATGGCTAATGATAGTTGGATGCCTGTATACCATGGCGCGGTTGATCAGAAACAGCTCTATAAAAAAAATAATGGTGAGGTTATTTTCTACGTAGGCTATTACCCCACGCAAAAGCAGGGCGAAGAAATGATCAATGAGCTCAATCATATCAGCACTAAAGACAGATGGCGTAGCGTTTATCCCAGACCACACTTGCAGAGCTTAGATAATCGACAGGTACTTGAGCAGCTGCTTGATAATGGTGCAAGAAAACAGCGATTAGTCTGGTATTGGTATAACGTCGCAGGAACAGTTACGACGAATAAGTATGAAGCGAAAGTTTTACAGGTGCTTGGTTTGTTAACGGGTAAATCCTGGAGCTTTGTCGCTGCTGCTGCCATAGAGACAAATGATGATGTTGACTTTGCTAGACAGGTTTTAAAAGACTTCATTCTATCGATAGAAAAACCCATGAAAAATGAGATTGAACGGATTTCATTGCGTCACTAGAAGTAATACACTATTTTTTAGTAACCATGAACATGATAACGAGATAAATAATAAGGAACAATTATGCAATTCAAGATAAAAATACTGGTCTGGGTAAAAAGGCTTATCCTGATGGCGGCCACATTGGTTCTTTTAGGTTGCGGTCCTGATGTAAGTGATCAACAGATGGTTCAGACAGCCAGAGCATATCTCGATCAAAATAAATTACGCGAAGCAGCGTTAGAATTGCAGAATGCATTGCAGAGAAATCAGGACAATGCAGAAGCGCGGTACCTGTTGGGCGCTATCAACCTTGATGTAGGTGACGCAGCCTCAGCAGAGAAAGAGTTTCGACGTGCTGCTGAAGCAGGATGGCAAGAGGGACTGGCTCGTGTTGGCCAGGCCAGAGCGATGATTAAAAGTAAGGCATTTCAGAAAGTTATCGATGAAATTGATGCCAAAGATGATTATCCCGCTAATACACGTGCCGACCTTTATGCTTTGCGCGCACTAGCACAGGCTGGGCTGGGAAACATGGGTCAGGCCATAGAAATACTAGCTAAGGCTGCTGAAATCGATGCAGATGCTTTCCATGTGCTTAAGTCAGCTATTCAAATATACATGGCTAACAGTGATATCGAGCGCGCCACCGATAGCTTAAAAAAAGCATTGGCAAAATACGAGAAAAATCAGGAGATCTTGTTGCTTAGTGCAGCTATGGCCATCATGAGCAAAGATTTTGCTGGTGCATCGGAAGCTTACAAAAAAGTCATTGAGCAAGACCCCGATATATTAGTAACTATTTATGGAAGACAGGCACGTTTGGGGTTAGCTCGTTTTGAAATATTTAATAAAAAGCTTGATAAGGCTCACTCAACGTTGATGCCGCTTTTTAAACAGAGTACTGGTGATCCAGAAACTAACTATGTGGGAGGCTTACTTGCCTTTGAGCAAGGTAATCTCGATCTTGCTGAAGAGCGACTTCTTACGGTTCTAAAAGTAGCGACGAATCACACACCTACTCATTTGCTGTTTGGCGCAGTCAGTTATGCTCAAAAAAATTACGAACAGGCCGCTTATTACATTGCAAAGTATGTCAGTGTCATGCCGGATAATCTGGGCGCTCGTAAGCTGTTGGGGCGTGCTTATATAAAACTTAGGCAACATGATGAAGCGCAGGCAGCATTGCAACCTGGTTTAGAAGATAATGTTGAAGATGCTGAATTATTGGCACTGGTGGGTCTTTCGCAATTGCAGGCAGGGAAGATAGCTTCGGGTATTGAAGGCCTGGAAAAGGCAGTTAAAGCAGCACCAGAGAGCTCCACTTTGAAAAGTGAGTTGGCCAGGGCTTATATTTCCGCTGGTGAGACTGAAAACGCCATCAAGGAGTTAAATACGATCCTTGCTGAAGGTGGCGACAAAAAACAGGCTGAGGCCTTATTAATATCTGCACACATAAGAGCGAAACATTACGATCAGGCGATTGATGTTGTGCTGGATATGCTGCAGAAGAACCCAGAAGATCCGGCTTTGCTGTCTCTGGCAGGTAATGTATTTGCGGTGAGTAATGACAGGTCAGAGGCACGTAAATATTTTAATAAGGCATTACAGATCAAGCCAGACTATGTACCTGCGACCATGTTGCTTGCAAGGCTCGAAGAAATTGAGAAACATCCTGCTATAGCTGAAGCTCTATATAAAAAACTGGCGGAAACTAATACAGAAGATATTGCCCCTCTGATGGCTCTGGCGCGTAT